>NZ_LGDO01000012.1:0-30381 GCF_001279805.1 Streptomyces sp. XY431 | reverse complement strand
CCGACCGCACCCACCCCCTCCAACCCACCCACCCCGCCTACGTCATCTACACCTCCGGCTCCACCGGCACCCCCAAGGGCGTCGTCGTCAGCCACCGCGGCGTGGTCAACTACCTGGCCTACCTCACCGACACCATCGGTCTGGAGCCGGACGACGTGGTCCTCAACCTGGCGTCGATCTCCTTCGACGCATCGGTCCGGGACCTATTCGGCCCGCTCACCATCGGCGGCACGGTCGTGCTGGTGCCGTCCGAGACGGCGCGGGACCACGACGCCCTGCTCGACGTCATCGCCGAGCAGAAGGTGACCGCCGTCCTGTCATTGGTGCCGTCCATGCTGAGTGCCCTCTCGGAGGCGGCGCGCACCCGCGGGAGGGAGCCGTCGCGCTGCCTGCGACTGGGCATGGTCAGCGGGGAGCGTCTGACCTGGCCGCAGGTCGACGCTGCGGCGGCGATCAGCCGGTCCTGGTACCTGGTCAACCAGTTCGGGCCGACCGAAGGCACGATGACCTCGACCTACCAGCCGGTCGGCAGCACACTGGCCAAGGACCAGGACATCCCGGTCGGCCGCCCGCTCGGCAACGTCCGCTGCTACGTCCTGGACGCGGATCTCCGCCCCGTCCCGGCAGGGGTCACCGGCGAGCTGTACCTCGCGGGCGCCGGCCTGGCCCGCGGCTATTTCCGGAAGCCGGCGCTCACCGCCGAACGCTTCGTGGCCTGCCCCTTCGGCGGCACCGGCGAGCGGATGTACCACACCGGCGACCTGGTGAAGTGGCGCGCGGACGGGACGCTCGACTTCCTCGGACGCACCGACCACCAGCTCAAGGTCCGCGGCGTCCGGGTCGAACTCGGCGAGATCGAGGCGACCCTGTTCCGGCACGAGGACGTCGCCCAAGCCGCGGTCGTCGCCCGCACCGACCGGTCCGGCGAGCAGCAGCTCGTCGCCTACGTGGTTCCGACCGCCACCGCCGCCGGGATCGACGGGATCGAACTGCGCCGCTACGTGGGCACGTTGGCGCCGAACCACCTCATCCCCGACGCCGTGGTCGTGCTGCCCGCGCTGCCCGTCACGCCGAACGGGAAGCTGGACCGCCGCGCGCTGCCCGCACCCGACTTCTCCGCCCTGGTGTCGACCCGCGGCCCGCGCACCGCCCAGGAGGCGGTCCTCTGCCGCGCCTTCGCCGAAGTCCTCGGACTGGACCACATCGGCATCGACGATTCCTTCTTCGACCTCGGCGGGCACTCCCTGCTCACCACACGACTGGCCAGCCGGATCCGCGACCTCCTCGGCGTCGACCTGGAGCTCCGCACCCTGTTCGAGACCCCCACCGTCGCCGGCCTCACCGAGCGGTTGGGCATGCCGGACTCGACGGCCGCCCTCGACGTCCTCCTGCCGCTGCGCCCGCGCGGCGACCGACCGCCCCTGTTCTGCGTGCACCCGGCGAGCGGACTGGCCTGGACGTACGCGGCGCTCCTCAGCTGCCTGGACAAGGACCAGCCGGTCTACGGCCTACAGACGCGCGGCATCCTCCACGCCGACCAGCGGCCGGCCTCCATCGAGGAGGTCGCGGAGGACTACATCGCGCAGCTGCGCGCGGTCCAGCCGACCGGGCCCTACCACCTACTCGGGTGGTCCCTCGGCGGACGGATCGCGCACACCATGGCCGCCCGTCTGCAGGCGGAGGGCGAGCAGGTCGCCCTGCTCGCCCTGCTGGACTCCTACCCGATGGCCGAAGGCCAACGGTTCGACCGCAGCGACCAGGAACTGATATCGGCGCTGTTCGGGGCCATCGGTGTCGAGGCGCCGCAGACGGCCGACGGGGCGCTGGACTACCCGATGATCCGGGAGACCATGCGCGCCGCCGGGCACCCACTCGCCGGACTGGACGACGGCCAGTTGGAGAGCCTGTTCAGTGCCATCCGGAACAACTTCGTCATCGACCGGGAGTCACCCACGACCAGCCGATTCCTCGGCGACGTGCTCTTCTTCACGGCGACCGTGGGCCGCCTGGCAGATTCGCCGACCGTCAACGCGTGGAGGCCGTACGTCACCGGACGGATCGTGGATCACCAGATCGATTGCCACCACGACCAGATGGGCGGGCTGCCGTGGCTTGCCGACATCGCTGCGGTCATCGAAAAGAACATGCTCCGATAGGTCCGGCGCCTTCCAGCTGTCCTACTCGTGCTTGAAGTTCGGCGGGTAGGTACCAGCCGTCGGTGGTGGATGTCATGTAGAGGCGGGCTTTGAGGCCGAGGAGGAGTCGGCGGCGGTGCTCTTGGTCGGCTTGGGTCCAGGCGTCGGCGAAGGTCTGGCCGGTCTCGACTTCCACCCAGGCGGAGGGGCGTTGGTGGGCCAGCCGGTTCATTCCGTGGCGGGTCAGGATCCGGCAGACCTCGGCGCCGGTCGTGGCCGTGGTGGGGTGCGGGGTGGTGCGGGGGGGCGGCTGGACCGGTCGCGAAGGCCTGTCCCGCCCTCTGCGCACCACCTGCGGACCCACTCGTGGGCAGTGGTGCGGGAGATTCCCACCTCGGCGGCCATGTGCGCGACCGGGCGTCCTGCCCGGACGCGTTCGATCAGGAGCCGCCTGCCGTGCACGGGCGGGCGGGCGTGTCGGCCCGTCTGCCGTGAACCCGCGATGATCGGAGGTGCTCGGGACCGGCCTCTGCCGCACGCCGGAGCGTCCCCGGATCAGCCAGCAGGAACCGCACCGTGGACGTCGGACAGCCCGGCGCCGCCGACCCGCACCGCAAGCGGGATCTCGAAGTGCACGGTGGCCATGCCCGGCCCGTGCTCTCCGGTCGGCCGGGCGTCGAAGACCTCCTCGGCGACCCGCCGCCAGAACGGCTCGGCGCCCGGGACGTCGGCGTTGGTGTGCAGGTAGCTGCGGTCGTAGCCGCCTTCGTCCGCGGCGAACGCGCAGGCGAGGTCGACCGTCCGGCGGGCCGGCCCGTGGCGGCGGTACGCAGCCCGGACGCAGACGCGCAGCAACTGGTCGGTGGGCCCGGGCGGGTAGCGCTCGGCGAGGTGCCGGGGGTGCGGCGGATGGGCCGGCCCGGCGGAGTTGAACGCGGTGGCGCCGACCACCTCGCCGTCCAGGACGGCCACCACCAGCGCGTGCCGGACCTGGCAACCGAGGACCTGGTGACGGTTCATGAGCCCGCACTCTACATGAAAACCATTTCCATCCAACTTATTGAAAACGACAACGAGTGCAGATAAGTTCGCCCCCGGCGCCGGATGATCCGGCGCACCGAGAGGGGGCCACGTGGCACATCTGCTGGTTGTCGAGAGCTGGGTCGGCTCCATGGGCCGGCTGCCGCCGAGGGCCGTCGCCGACCGGGGCCACCGCTTCACCTTCCTCACCCGCGACCTGGACCACTACCTGCGCTCGACCGCGCCCGGCGAGGGCCCGCACCCACTGCTCACGGCCGAGAACGTCCTCACCGCCGAGACCAACGACCCGTCGACCCTGCTGCCGTACGTCGAGCGCCTGCACGCCGCCCTGGAGTTCGACGGGGCGGTCTCCTCCTGCGACTACTACCTGCCGACGGTCGCCGCGGTGGCCGAGCACCTGGGCCTACCGGGCCCTCGCGCCGACGCCGTGCTGGCCGCCTGCCGCAAGGACCTCACCCGCGACCGGCTCGCGGCGGCCGGCATCCCCGGTCCGCGCTTCGCGCTCTGCCGCGGCCTCGCCGAGGCGCTCGCCGCCGCCCGGGAGATCGGCTACCCGCTGGTCGTGAAGCCCGTCGACCTGTGCGCCGGGATGTACGTCCGCCAGGTCGCCGACGAACGCGAACTCTCCGACGCCCACCTGGCGTTGGCCGATTTCCCGGTGAACGCGCGGGGTCAGCGCCGGGAGCCTTCCGTCCTGCTGGAGGAACTGCTCACCGGCCGCGAGGTGAGCGTGGAGACGGTCTCCTTCGACGGCGAGGTCCGGGTCATCGGCGTGACCGGCAAGACCATCGGCGGCGCACCCGCCTTCGTCGAGACCGGCCATCTCTTCCCCGCCGACCTCGAACCCGCTCCGGCCGAGGCCGCCGCCGACACCGCCGTCGCCGCGCTCAAGGCGCTCGGGCTCGACCAGGTGGTGGCCCAGACCGAGCTCAAGCTGACGCCGCACGGCCCACGGATCGTCGAGGTCAACCCGCGACCGGCCGGCAACCGGATCACCGAACTGGTCCGCCGGGTCACCGGCGTCGACCTCGCCGCCGCCTGCGTGGACGTCGCACTCGGCCGCCGGCCCGAGCTGACGCCGCGTCGCACCGACGCGGCCAGCGCGGCCATCGCCTTCCTCCTGCCCGACCGGGACGGCCGGCTGACCGCCGTCGACGGCGCCGACACCGTACGCCGGGACCCCGCCGTGGTCGAACTGGCGCTCGCCGCCCCGGGCCGCGAGGTCCGCCGGGCGGTCAGCAACAACGAGTACCTGGGCCACGTGATGACCATCGACCCGGACGGAAGCCGGGCCGACCGCACCGCAGAACACCTGCGGTCGCAGCTGACGCCCTGTTACGAACAGCGCTCGGCGGTCCCGGCATGACCCACTTCGACGAACTCACGGCCAAGCCGTACCCGTTCTTCTGGCTCGACGGCGGCCCGGGCACCGTCCACCGCTACGGCGGTGCGCGATGACCGCTCCCGCGCTCGCCCACCCCGCCAACCCCGACCTGCTGCCACTGCTCGGCCGCACGCCGCTGGCCCGGATCCGCACCCCACTCCCTCTTCCCCAGCCGGGCTTCTGGGCGAAGCTGGAGTGTCTGGGTGCGGGCGGGATGAAGGCGCGCTCGGCCGTGGCGATGCTGCGCGGAGCCCACGCGCGCGGCGAACTGCACCCCGGCGGAACGGTCGTGGAGTCCACCTCGGGCACCCTCGGGGTCGGCCTCGCCTTCGCCGGGCAGGCCCTGGGCCACCCGGTGATCCTGGTCGGCGACGCCGAACTGGAGCCGTCGATGCGGCAGTTGCTCCACTCGTACGGCGCGGACCTGGAGATCGTCGACCGCCCGGCCCGCGAGGGCGGCTGGCAGGCGGCCCGGCTGGCGCGGCTGCACGAGGTGCTGGACCGGCTGCCCTCCGCCTACTGGCCCGACCAGTACAACAACCCCGACAACGCCGTCGGCTACCACGCCATGGCCCAGGAGCTGATCAGTGAGATCGACGAGTTGGACGTCCTGGTGTGCAGTGTGGGCACCGGCGGGCACAGTGCCGGGTTGGTCGAGCCGCTGCGCCGTCGCTGGCCCGGACTTCGGGTGATCGGCGTCGACTCGATCGGCTCGGCGATCTTCGGCCAGCCCGCCCGTTCGCGGCTGATGCGCGGGCTCGGCAGCAGCATCCACCCGCGCAACGTCGCCTACCGGGCCTTCGACGAGGTCCACTGGGTCGGCCCGGCCGAGGCCGTGGATTCCTGCCGCCGACTCGCCAAGGGCTGCTTCGTCAGCGGTGGTTGGAGCACCGGCGCGGTCGCCCTGGTCGCCGCCTGGGCGGCCCGCACCGACGCCGGCGCGACCGTGGCCACCGTCTTCCCCGACGGGCCGCACCGCTATCTCGGCAGCATCTACGACGACGCGTACTGCCGCACCCATGGTCTCGACCCCGGCCGTGCCGCCCCGCACCCCCTGGAGATCCCGCACCCCGACGCCGTCGAGGTCACCGGCTGGGCCCGCTGCCGTACCGTCGTCGACCCGCTGGAGGTGCGGCCGTGAAGCTGGAGACCCGTACCGGGCGGCTGCACCTGGCCGAACCGCTGCGAATATCGCGCTCCGTGATGGCGGCCCGCGACGCCGTCGTGCTCACCGTCCGCCGCGGTGGGCTGAGCAGCTCCGGCGAGGTCGTCAGCAGCGAGTACCTCCGGCTGCCGACCGAGGTGATCCTGCGGCAGGTCGAGGCGGTCCGACCGCGGATCGAGACACAGCCCAGCCCTGAGCAGGCCCTCGACCGCCTCCGGGACGACGCTCGGATGTTCCCCGAGCTGTCGCCCGGGGTGCCGGCGGCCGTGGAGGCGGCGCTGCTCGACGTGGTGGGCAAGCGCTCCGGCGTGCCGGTGCACCAGTTGCTCGGCGCACCCGCCGCCCCGGCGGCCGCCACCGCCCGCACCATCGGCATCACCGACCCGGTACGGGCTGCCGCTCAGGCGGCGCGCCTCGCGGCGGCCGGGTTCACCGTGCTCAAGGTCAAGGCAGGCGCCGCCGACCCGGCCGAGGACCTGGCCCGCGTCGAAGCAGTCCGGGTCGGCGCACCCGACGCCCGGCTGCTGCTCGACCCGAACGGCGCCTGGACACCCGCTACGGCGAAGGCCCTGCTCCCGCTCTTCGCCGACCTCGGCGTGGAGGCGGTCGAGCAGCCCATCGCCCCCGGTAGCCCGGACGCGCTCGCCGACCTCGCCCAGTCCTCGCCGCTGCCGATCGTCGCGGACGAGGACGCCGTCGGCCACCAGGACGCCGTCCGGCTGGCCGGCCGGGTGCACGGCGTGAACATCAAGCTCGCCAAGTGCGGCGGGGTGACGGCGGCCCTGCGGATCTGCGAGGCCCTGCACGGCACCGGTACCGGGATCATGCTCGGCTGCCTGACCGCCAGCTCGCTCGGCATCGCGCCGGCCGTCCACCTCGCCGACCGGGCCCGCTGGGTCGACCTGGACGGGCACCTGCTGCTCTCCCACGACCCCTGGGAGGGCATCGGCGGGCAGGACGGCACCGTCCGCGCACCCGACCGGGCCGGTCTCGGCGTGCTCCCCGCGCCCGCCCCGGGAGGGGAGGCGTGAGGACCCTCCGCTCCGTCCGGGCCCTTCCGCCCGCCGTCCGGCTGCTGCTGGTCAACCAGCTGGGCGTCAACACCGGTTTCTACCTGCTGGTGCCCTACCTCGCCACCCACCTCGGGCAGGATCTGGGCCTTTCCGCGGCAGCAGTCGGCGTGGTGCTGGGCGTGCGCAACCTCAGCCAGCAGGGCCTGTTCCTCATCGGCGGCTCGGCTGCCGACCGGCTCGGAGCGCGCCGCGTCATCATCGCCGGCTGCGCGCTGCGCACCCTCGGGTTCGCGCTCTTCGCGCTCGGCGACGGGCTCGCCGTGCTGATCGCGGCGTCGGTGCTCAGTGGGCTGGCCGGGGCGCTGTTCAACCCCGCCGTCCGGACCTTTCTCGCGCAGGAGGCGGGCGACGAACGACGAGCCGAGGCGTTCGCGCTGTTCAACGTGTTCGCGACCACCGGCGCACTGATCGGCCCGCTGCTCGGCACCGTCCTGCTGCTGGTCGACTTCCGCGCCGCCGCACTCACGGCGGCCGGTGTCTTCGCCCTGCTGACCGTGGCCCAGGCACTGGCGCTGCCCGCGCGGCCGGTCCCGCAGGCGGACACCGCGGTTCTCCGCGACTGGCGGGAGGTGGCCGGCGACCGGCGGTTCAGGGCCTTCGCCCTCGCCCTGGTCGGCATGTACGCCTTGGAGAGCCAGCTCTACCTGCTGCTCCCCGACCAGGCCCGGCGCGCCACCGGCTGGGACGGCGCGGTCAGCCTGCTCTTCCTGACCAGCACCCTCGCCAACCTGACCCTCCAACTGCGCATCACCCGCCGCCTCCAGGCATCCGGCAGCCGGGGCCGCTGGATCGCCACCGGGCTCCTGCTGATGGGCCTCGCCTTCCTCCCGCCGCTGCTGGACGACGGCCTGCCCGCGCTGCTGCTGACCGTACTGCTGCTGCACCTCGGCGTCATGACGGCGCAGCCGTTCGTCATGGAGCTGATCCCCGCCTTCGGACGCCCGGATCTCACCGGCACCTACTACGGCCTGTTCTACGTCGTCTCCGGGCTGGCCGCCGCCCTGGGCAACGCGGCGGTGGGCCGCGCGATGGACACCGTCGGCTGGGCGCCGTGGATGCTGTGCTGCGCGATCGGCCTGGCCGGCGCGGCCGCCGTCGCCGCCCTCCAGCGCACCCGGCTGCTGCCGGCCCCCGCAACCGGGGCCGTACCCGATACAGCCCCGTCCGTCACCGAGCCCAGCGAACCGAGTGGATCCCGATGACCAGTGGCAACCTGCTGACCGACACCCCCGAGCTGTACGAGCTGCGCTTCCCCGACCCCGACCGGCTGGCCGCCCGCTGGACCGAGTCCGTCCTGCGCTCGTACGGCGCCGGACCCCACGTCCTCGACATCGGCTGCGGCACCGGCCGCGACGCCGCCTGGCTGCACCACCGGGCCGGGCGGCGGGTGACCGGGCTCGACACCTCCGAGGCGATGCTCGCGCACGCCCGCGCCCGGCACCCCGGGCCGGAGTATCTGCGCGCCGACATGCGGGAGTTCACCCTCGGCCGGCGCTTCGACGCCGCGATCTGCCTGGACAGCGCGCTGCTCTACTGCCACACCAACGCCGACCTCGACGCCTTCCTCGACCGCTGCCGCCGACACCTGCGCCCCGGTGGCCTGTTGGTCGCCGAGATGCGCAACGGCGCGTTCTTCCTCGGCCGCACCGAACTGCTGGACGCCCCGCGCACCGACACCGTCATCCGCGGCGGCGTCACCCACACCTCCCGCACCACCCTGCGGATCGACCGCGCCGCCCAACTCCTGCGCCGCTCCCGCACCTGGACCGCCGACGACGGCTCGCCGCCCATCGAGCAGCGCTCCGCCTGGCGGCTGCTGTTCCCCCAGGAGCTGCGCCACCTCCTGGCCGCCCACGGCTTCGAGGTCCTCGCCCTCTACGACCGGCCCGGCCCGCGTACCGAACCCGCCTGGGCCGAGGGCGATCTCCCCGCCGACACGGCAGACGCCGACCGGCTCCACCTGGTCGCCCGCCTCACCGCACCGGACGCCCTCGTAGCACCGAACGGCCTCACCGCACCGGACGCCCTCGTAGCACCGAACGGCCTCACCGCACCGGACGCCCTCACCGCACCGAACGAAACGAGCAGACCGTGAACACCCCCTCCCGCAGAACCGTCCTCCTCGCCACGGGTGCCACCGCGCTCTCCCTGACCGCCACCGGCTGCGGCAGCAGCCCGAAGAACGCGAGCAGCGACGCCGCCGACCCGAAACAGGGCGGCCGGCTGCGCGCCGCGTTCGCCGGGGGCGGCAGCAACGAGACCCTCGACCCGCACCTCGCCAACCTGTTCGTCGACGCCGCCCGCGCCAAGGCGCTCTTCGACAAGCTCGCCGACTACGGCTCCGACCTCGCCGCCGTACCCCGCCTCGCCGAGAGCTGGGAGCCCAACGCGGCGCTGGACACCTGGACGGTCAAGCTCCGCAAGGCCGCCTTCCACGACGGCCGCCCGGTCACCGCCGAGGACGTGCTCTACAGCTACCGCCGGATCGCCGACCCCAAGCGCGCCTTCCGTGCCAAGGCCTCGCTGGAGCCCGTCGACCTCACCGCCAGCCGCGCCGTCGACGCCGCCACCGTCGAATTCAGGCTCAAGCGGCCGTACGCCGAATTCCCCAACGTGCTGGCCGCGTTCGGCGCGTACATCGTCCCGGAGGACGCCGACGCCTTCACCGAGCCGGTCGGCTCCGGGCCGTTCGCCTTCGTCTCCTTCAAGCCCGGCAGCTCGCTGCTGGTTCGGCGCAACCCCGACTACTGGGAGGGCGCCCCGCACCTGGACGAGCTGGAGTTCCTGATCGCCAACGAGGAGTCGGCCCGAGTCAGCGCCCTGCTCGGCGGACAGGCCGAGTACGCCCACGAGTTGAACCCGGCCACCGCCCGCACCCACGAGGGCAAGGGGAAGGTCGGGATCATCCGGCTCCGCAACAGCGCCATGCAGGGCTTCGTGATGAAGACCGACCGGCCGCCCTTCGACGACAAGCGGGTACGCCAGGCGTTCCTCCTGATCGCCGACCGCAAGGAGCTCGTCGACGGTGCGCTCTCCGGCGCCGGCGAGATCGGCAACGACCTGTTCGGCAAGGACTGCCAGTACTACCCGGCGGGCCTGCCGCAGCGTACCCAGGACCTGGAGAAGGCCAGGGCCCTGCTCCGCGAGGCCGGCGCCGAGAACCTCAAGGTCACCCTGGACACCTCCCCGGTCGCCGCCGGGTTCCTGGAGGCCGCCGGGATCTTCAAGGAGCAGGCCGCGAAGGCCGGGGTGACGGTCGAGGTCAAGGTCGGCAACAAGGACACCTACTGGAAGGACATCCTGGACGGCGGCACCTTCGCCTCCTACCGCTCCGGCGCGATGCCGATCGAGTCGCACCTCTCGCAGCGGCTGCTCACCAAGTCCACCACCAACGCCACGCACTGGAAGCAGGCCGACTTCGACGACCTCTACACCCAGGCCCAGGCCACCCGCGACCTCGCCGCCCGCACCGCCCTGTACGAGCGGATGCAGCGCCGGCTCCACGAGGAGGGCGGCTTCCTGATCTGGGGCTTCGCGGACTGGCTGGTGGCCACCGCGCCCACCGTGCGCGGCGTGGCCGAGGACGCGCCCGCCAACACCCTCGACTGGGCCCGCTTCGACCGAGTGTGGCTGGCGTGACTCCGCTCCGGTCCTGGGCCGGCCGCCGACTGCTCCTCGGGGTGGGGCAGTCGGCGGCCGTGCCCGCCCTGGTCTTCGTCCTCACCGAGGCGCTGCCCGGCGACGCGGCGGACGCCCTCGCCGGCGACGACCCGGACGCGCAGCGGATCGCCGTGATCCGCGCGGCCATGCGGCTCGACCGGCCGGCCTGGGAGCGGTTCCTCCACTGGAGCGGCGATCTGCTGACCGGCGACCTCGGCACCTCCCTGGTCAGCGGGCGGCCCGTGAGTTCCTTCCTCGCCGACGCCCTCGCGCCCACCCTCCTGCTCGCCGCCCTCACGCTCGCCCTGCTGGTCCCGCTGTCCCTCTCGCTCGGCGTGCTCGCCGCCCGGCGCGAGGGCGGCCCGCTCGACCGGCTGGTCAGCTCGACCACCCTCGCGGTGTACGCCGTACCGGAGTTCGCCCTCGGCGTGCTCCTCGTCACCGTGTTCGCCCTGCGACTCGGCTGGCTTCCGCCGACCGCGATCGGCGGGGTGTGGCAGCAGCCGGCCGTGCTGGTCCTGCCGGTGCTCGTCCTGCTCGCCCGCCCGGTCTGCTCGATCAGCCGACTGGTCCGCGCGGGCATGATCGAGGCGCTGGCCTCGCCGTACGTGGCGCAGGCCCGCCGCTACGGCCTCTCCGAAGCCCGGATTCGCTGGACGCACGCGCTGCCCAACGCCCTCGCCCCCGCCGCCCAGCAGTTGGCCCGCACCTGCGACTGGCTGCTGTGCGGAGTGATCGTGGTCGAGACGCTGTTCGTGATCCCCGGCCTCGGGACGGTGTTGCTGGACGCCGTGACGGCTCGCGACGTACCGGTGGTCCAGGGCCTGGCGGTCGTCTTCGGCCTGCTCACCGTCGTCCTCAACCTCGCCGCCGACCTGGCCGCCCGCCGGCTGGCCCCCCGCTCGGAGGTCGCCGCGTGAGAGCCCGCTTCGCCCTCGGCGTCGCCCTGATCGCCGTCCCGCTGCTGCTGGCCCTCCTCGGGCCGGTGCTCGCCGGCCCGGCGGGGCCGCGCGGGGTCTCGTTCCTGCCGGGCGACGGACACTGGCTGGGCACCGACTTCACCGGCCGGGACGTCTGGCGGCAGGTGCTGCTGGGCGGCCGCTCGGTCGTCCTGGTGGCGCTGGCCGCGACCGCGCTGACCTACGCCGCCGCCGTGCCGCTCGGCCTGGCAGCCGCGCTCACCGCGCGCGGCTGGCTGGAGGAACTGCTGATGCGGCCGCTCGACGTGGTGATCGCGGTGCCCTCGCTGGTCCTGGTGCTGATCAGTGCCGCCGTCCTCTCCCCCGGGTTCGTGGGCCTGAGCCTGCTCGTCGCGCTGGTGGCCGTCCCGGACGCGGCCCGGGTGGTGCACGCCGCGGCGGTGGAGACCGCCGCGCGCCCGGCCGTCGAGGCGATGCGGATGCACGGCGAGTCGTGGGCGCGGATCGCCCTGGGCTACACGGTCCGCTCGATGCACCGCACGCTGGCCGCCGACGCGGGCACCCGGCTGGTCGGCGCGCTCTACCTGGTCAGCACCGCCGCCTTCCTCGGCGTCGGAGTGCAGCCGGACGCGGCCGACTGGGCCGTGATGGTCGACCGCAACCGCCCCGGCATCGGCCTCCAGCCGTTCGCGGTCGTGGTCCCCGCCGCACTGATCGCCGCTCTCGCCATGGGCGCCAACCTGCTGCTCGACGCCGCCCTGCAGCGCGGCGGGAAGGAACGTACGCGATGACCGACCCACTGGTGACGGTGGACGGCCTGCGGGTCGAGGTGGCCGGCCGGCTGCTGGTGGACGGGGTGAGCCTGCGGGTCCACCCGGGGAAGGTGACCGCCCTCCTGGGCGCCTCGGGCAGTGGCAAGACCACCACCGGCCTGGCCCTGCTCGGCGAGTACCCCGACGGAGCCGTCGTCACCGGCAGGATCGAGGTCCCCACCGGCGCGGTCGGCTACATCCCCCAGCAGCCGGCCGCGGCGCTGAACCCGGCCCGCCGGGTCGGCGCACTGCTGCGCGACGTCGCCCGCCTGCGCGCAGGCGGCCCCGCCGACGTGCGCGAGGCCCTGCGCCGCGCCCAGTTGGACGACCCCGACGGGGTGTTGCGCCGGTATCCGCACCAGCTGTCGGGCGGGCAACAGCAGCGGGTGGTGCTGGCACAGGCACTGCTGCTCGGCGCCCGGGTCATCGTCGCCGATGAGCTGACGACGGGCCAGGACCCGCTGACGAAGCGCCGCATCGTCGACGAGCTCTCCTCTGTGGTCCGGCACGGCATCGGAGTCCTCCTGCTCAGCCATGACCTGGACGTGGTGCGGGAGTTGGCCGATGAGGTCGTGGTGCTGCGGGACGGCCGGGTGGTCGGGGCCGGACCCGCCGACCAGATCCTGCACGCGCACGAGGGCGGCCTGCTCCGGGCACCGGCCACGGCGCCGCCGCGCACGGCCGAACGGACGCGTCCCGTCCTTGTCGTCGAGGCCCTCGACGCCGCCCACCCCGGCGGTGTGCGGGTGCTGCACCGGATCGGCCTGGACGTCTCCCCCGGCGAGTGCCTGGCACTGCTCGGGCGCTCGGGCAGCGGGAAGACCACGCTGGGCCGCTGCGTCGCGGGCCTGCACAGCCGGCACCAGGGCGTGGTCAGCCTCGACGGCCGTCCGCTCGCACCGAGCCTCCGCGACCGCTCGCGGCACGACCTCGCCGCCGTGCAGTACGTGTTCCAGGACGCCCGCGCCTCCTTCGACGAGTACCGCCCGGTGCTGGACCAGGTGGCCCGCGCCGCCGTCCGCCTGCGAGGGACGAGCCGCGGCGAAGCCACGCGCCTCGCCCGGCAACTGCTCGTGGAACTCGGTCTCCCGGTGGCGTCGGCCGCCCGCCGACCCGCCGGACTGTCCGGCGGCGAATTGCAACGCGCAGCGCTGGCCAGGGCGTTGGCGGCGTCCCCCAGGGTGATGGTGTGCGACGAGATCACGTCCGGCCTGGACGTGCGGACCCGCTACGCGGTCCTCGACCTTCTCGCCGCATTGCGCGAACGGTCCGACCTGGCCCTCGTACTGATCACCCACGACCATGCCGCAGCTCGCGCGCTCGCGGACCGGGTCGTCGTGCTCGAGCACGGGCGCATCATCGACGAGGGCCCCACGGCCCGGGTACTCGGCGACGCCCGGCACGGCGCCACCCGACGGGAGCTGCCGTTCGGGGATCACGAGGAATCAGCCGTTGGAGGCTACCGAACGGGGGAGCACCAACGGAAGGCCTAGATGAATATGATTATCACCGCTACTCTGTCCCCGCTCCCCGCATGACGGTGAGCAGACAGGTCTTGCCGCAATTCGGCGGCGAGTCGGGCTGAGGGGCGGTCGCCTTGGTGGAGACGAGTCTCAGCAGTACCCGGCGCATCCCGGTGCCGCAGGCGGAGACCCCGCCCCGGCACCGGAGCCGGGCACTGCTGGCGGGCGTGGGGGTCTGGCTGGCGGCGGGGATCCTCGCCGCCGTGCACTGGTGGGACAGCGGGTTGTTCCGGGCGTGGCGGACGCTGCTGGTGGCCATCACCGTTCAGGGTGTGCCGTTCCTGCTCCTGGGCACGGTGGTGTCGGCGGCGATCGGGGCGTTCGTGCCGGCCCGGGTGTTCGCCCGGCTGCTGCCGAAGCGGCCCGCACTTGCCGTTCCGGTGGCCAGCGCGGCCGGCGTGGTACTGCCCGGCTGCGAATGTGCCTCGGTACCGGTCGCCGGCAGTCTGATGAAACGCGGGGTCGCTCCGGCCGCCGCACTCGCCTTCCTGCTCTCCGCCCCGGCTGTCAACCCGATCGTGCTGGTCTCCACCGCGATCGCCTTCCCCGGCAAGCCCGAGATGGCACTCGCGCGGCTGGTGGCCTCGCTCGCCACGTCCGCGCTGATGGGCTGGCTGTGGGTCGCGTTCGGTCGGCCGGAGTGGCTGCGCCTGCCCAAGGGCCCGGACGAGCACGCCAACGCCGAGCGCAATCCGCTGGAGGAGTTCCGCCGCGGCCTCCAGCACGACTTCCTGCACGCGGGCGGCTTCCTCGTGGTCGGCGGCGCAGCAGCGGCCACCTTCAACGTGCTCGTCCCGCCCTCCGTGCTCCAGGCGTTCACCGACCAGCCGTGGCTGGGTGTGCCGCTGCTGGCCTTCCTCGCGGTGGTGCTGGCGGTCTGCTCCGAGGCCGACGCCTTCGTCGCCGCGTCGCTCACCGGCTTCTCCCCCACCGCCCGGCTCGCCTTCATGGTCGTCGGACCGATGGTCGACCTGAAACTCATCGCCCTGCAGTCGGGCGCGTTCGGCCGCCGGTTCGCCTGGCGCTTCTCCACCGCGACCTTCGTCGTCGCCGTCCTGTCCAGCATCGCGATCGGAGTGGTCCTGCTGTGAGCGTCAAGGAACGCATCGGGCGGGCCGTGCCGTCCCTGCTTGTCGCGATGGTCGGCGTGGCGTTGCTGCGGATCACCATCGCGAGCGAGGTGTACCTGCAGTACGTCAAGGAGGGACTGCGCGTCCCCCTGATCATCGCGGGCGGACTGCTGCTCCTGCTCGGCGTGGCGGGCCTCGTACGGCAGCTGACCCGCCGCCGGACCGAGCCGGTGCTGGTGTTCCGCCGTGGCGAGGACGGCACTGCGCACTGGCAGCTCGGCGCGGACGGCGACGAGCACGACCACGATCACGAGCACAGCCCGCGGGTCGCCTGGCTGCTGGCCGTACCCGCCGTGCTGCTGCTCTGCTTCACCCCGCCCGCCCTCGGCGCCTACACCGCCTCCCGCGACGGCGCGGACGCCACCGTCCAGCAGGCCGCCTACCAGGACCTCCCCCAGCAGCCGGCCGCCGCCGACCCGGCGACGCAGTCGGACTCGCAGTCGTCGTCGGCCGTCTCGCCGATGTCGCTGACCGAGTTCATCGGCCGCAGCCGCGACCCGAAGCGCAGCCTGGCAGGCCGCAAGGTCAAGCTGACCGGCTTCGTCACTCCCGGGGCACAGCAGGGCGAGTGGTACCTCAACCGGCTGGTCGTCAGCTGCTGCGCGGCCGACGCACGGCGCCTACGGATCCTGGTGCACACCAAGGGCCCGACCCCGGCCACCGAGAGCTGGGTCGAACTCACCGGCACCTGGATGCCCGCCCCCGACGCGCCCGCCACCGCCGCACCCCAGCTCGACCTGCTGGAGCAGCACTCCGTCCCGCAGCCCCGCGCCCCGTACCGGGACCTGCCCCCGACCGAGAGTTAGACCGCGCAGGCGCCGTCGATCGGGCCGGGGACGGATCGTCCCCGGCCCACTGGTTCGCCCTCGCCGACCCGGCACGACGCGGGTCCGCTCAATGAACTCCTCCATCGGCCGCCCGTCCACCTCCCCGCCCGCGATCACCTCGACCACGGGGTGCGGATCGTTGCCGCCCCACAGTTCCACGACTGCCAGGCCGTGCTGCCCGGCCTCGGCGATGCCGACCAGCTCGGGCAGCAGGTCCCCGCGCAGGGCGCAGCAGGCGCAGTCGTTGGTCAGCGGCAGCTCGGCGGTGTCCTACACGTTGCTGGTGTCGCGCAGTTCGCGGTGGACGGTACGGCGGCCTGCGTCGCGCAGGTCGTGGTGGAGGACCACGCCGTCGACACCGCCCTCCAGCAGTTCCTGGACGGCTCGGCGGCGCTCAGCCCGGTGCAGCCCTGCGACCACGACGACCGGAAGCCTGTCGGGGATCTTGGGCGACCGGGCTCAAGTGCCCGGGGTTTTCCAGGACTTCGGCTGCGGGATGCCATTGTCGTCGAGGAAGGCCTGGAAGGCGGTCGACGGTCTCGGTGCGGGGGTTTCGCCGGAGGCCGGCCGGCCTCCGAGTCGCCTCGGCGCCCGGAGGGGCCCTCGGTCGCGCCTGAGCGCTCCCAGGAGATTGACGTCCGCACGCCGCCTCTCCGACCGCCGGCCCGCGTCGATCGTACAGGGAGCTTTTGTGGTACTGCATACTCGCAATCACAAAAGCTCCATATGCCATCAAAACGCCCGCCCGGAGCCTGGCGGAACGAGCCCAGCGGAGGACACATGACCACGCCTCAGACCAACCCGGCCGACGATCCGGTCATTGCGGCGCCGACCTACCTCGCGGACATTCGCAACTACTTCCGGCCCGAGGACGTGGCCCACATGGCCGCCAAGGGAATCGAGCTCGGCACCTACGACGGGGTGAAGAGGAACGCCCTCGTGGTGTTCACCCACACCGCGCCGCCGAACGCGGACATGCCCCCGGATGCGGCGGGGAGATGGAGCGCCAACCGCTCACAGACGTTCAAGAACTGGATCGTCAACGGCTTCCCCCTCGGTACCGCGCCGGCCGGGCCCCCGCCGCCGGGCCCGGCCCCGACCCGGCTGCGCAAGGACATCACGACCCTGACGGACGACGAGTTCACCCTCCTCGCGACGGCGTTCAACGGCGTACTGGCCCGCGACATCGAGGCGCCGGACGGCTACTTCGTCCTCGCCGGGAAGCACGGCCTCCCGGAGAGCTGGTGCCTGCACCACGAGAACCGCTTCAACCCCTGGCACCGTCAGTACCTGATCGAGTTCGAGGACGCGCTGCGCTCCGTCCCGGGCTGCGCGGACGTCACGCTCCCCTACTGGGACATCTCGGCCCCGCTGCCGGGCCGCCTGCAGCACCCGCCGTTCGACCAGTACGTCCTGCCGGCCGATCCCGGCAGCACCGTGAATCCGCCCGTGCCCGGGTACTTCCCGTACACGACCCGGCGCTACTCGCTCGCCGGCATCGCGAAGAACCTCAGTAAGTACAACGTCCTCGGAGAGATCACCACCTCGTTGGCCCAGTCGCTGTGGGGTGCGTACAACACGAACGGCTACCAGGACTTCTCGATCCAGGCCCACGACGGCGGCCACGGCTCGATCGGGCCGACGATGGGCGACCAGAACGTTTCCTCCTTCGATCCGGTGTTCTGGTTCTTCCACTGCAACATCGACCGGCTCTGGCTGAGCTGGCAGACGAACACCGACGCGACCACACTCGCCGGATTCCGCACCACACTGGCGGGGCAGGACGACACCTGGCTCAAGACCTCCCCCTTCGACTCGCTGCCACCCTTCACCCAGACCGCCGAGCAGATGATCGCCACCGACATCTCGTACGACCGCCTGGAACTCATCAGCCACGCGGAGGGTGACATGGAGAACCTGTCCGGAAGCATCGATGCCGTCCGCACCTTCGCGTTCCGGAGATCCGACCCGGTATCGGTGCGGATCAAGGGGATCGACCGGCTGAACATCCCAGGGTCGTTCAGCGTGACCCTGCTCGCCGACGGCGAGCCGATCGCGTCGCGATTCTTCCTCCAGCCGAACAACCCACGGGGCTGTGAGACGTGCGTGAAGAACGGCATCATCAACCTTGACTTCCGAATGTCCCAGGACCAGTTGCTCGACCGGACGCTGTCCGTCCGGATCGACGTGGCGGGGCACTCCGACGAGATCGGCACTGCCTTCCCGCTTTCCCGGGCGGGCAATCCGACCATCAACGCGCGGCTACTGGTCGGCGAAGCGTAGGAGTCGCGCTGCCACGTTCACCCGGGAGCCCTGGGATCCGACGACTATCTCAGGCACCGGATGGAGATCCACGTCCATGTCTGACGGTCGGGCGCAGCGGCCGAAGAAGTCCGCGCAGACCGCCAGGACGACCCGTCATCGCCAACAACACCGTGACCACCAACGGATACTGACCCGCTGCACAGCCGCGAGCGCAATACTGGGGCCGTCCCGCGCACTGCTCGGGACGGCCCCTGCTCCTGTCGATCGACCTACGTTCGGGGGCCGCGAGCGATGAACTGCTTCACGATCCGGCGCCTGGACGGCGGGCGATGCGGCGCTGACGGCACTGCGAGGTGCGGGCCGAGCCGCTGGACCGTGCGCGGGGTACTGCAGGGACCGCTACGCGCTGGAGCGTATGGACGGCACCATGGCGCACCCGGTTCAGTGCCGACGCGTCGCCGGGGGGACGGTGGCGTGAGGTGCGGCCCACAGGGGGATCACCTCGAGGGTGGCTGCGGAGTTGCGGGAAGCGTTCCCGGAGATGGGCCCAGGGGCGCGGGTGGTACGCCGGCTGGTCCGAGCGCGGGGGTTCACGGCGTTCACGGAGGTCATGGTCAGCAACATACTGGCCGGGTCCGACAGGTCATTCCGTTGTGCCGAGAAGCCGTTGTCGTACCGATCACGAGGCCTGCCGATCGAACGAGAGTCCGAGCCACGGAGCGGGCGCGGTCCGACGGCGCCGGTCCCCCGGAGGCCGGCGGTCGCCGTTCGCCCGGGGCCCGCCCGGAGGCGGGTGGCGCGGCTCCTGCCGCGCCACCCGCTGATCACGCCGTGGCCGGGTCCTGCGGAACGGGCTCGGGGCTGATGCGGGACCGGCGGCCGGGGTCTGTCCGGCCGTCTTCGGGCCCGTGCCGCTCCGGGCATCAGCAGGGCACCACCACACTGGTGCTGATCGGGTGGGTGTACCAGCCGTCTGCGGAGACGGAGAAGGTCGCGGTGACGGTCGAGCCGCACGGGACGGTGCCGCCGTAGCCGGCGATCTCCAGCGTGGTGGCCCGGAACAGCAGGGACTGCTGCACGGTGCCGAGCGATTCGCCGCCCTCGATGTCGGTGGTCAGGACCGCGTCGACCAGCTTCGTCCGCAGGGGCGGGCTGTCGGGGCTCGGCGGGCCGGCCAGGCCGATCCGGCCGGTGAACTGGACGCCGTCCTCGGTGACCGTGTAGCAGAGCTTGGTCCAGAGGCCGGACTGCAGGCCGGAGGCGTCGCAGACCTCCGTGGCGGTCTCGGCGGTGGTGGCGGCGGCGGTACCGGCAGCGACGGCCGGGGTCGCGCCGGCGAGAGCGAGTGCCAGGGCACCCGTAGCGGCGGCCGTCGTCAGCATCTTGCGAGTCATGAGGTGCTTCTCCTGTGTGCAGAGCTCCTGGTCCGTCCAGCAGCACTGTTATGTGATATTGCACTATCTCTCTGTAGTCAAGACGTCGCTCATCTGAATGGAGTGAGTCCGGTTGGCATGGGTTTGGTACGTGGAATCCGGATGTTTAATTCACCCCTGCTGACGGTTACCAGCGCACCGAGCTGGGGCAGGACCTGCTGCGCTACCGGGCCCTGCGGGCACGCCCCGCCGAGCAGCACGTCGCACCGGCGGCTGACTGCGTGCCGGACACCACGATCAGCGTGCGCGCCGTCGACCTCCCTCTCCTCCACGCCGTCCGCAAGGGCGCGGAGGCCGGTCTCCTGCCCGGAGCGGACGCCGGCCTGCTGGGCGCGGACCTCGACCGGGCATGCCCGGTCGAGGGCTCCAGCCGGCACAGCGTGGACGTCACCGAGGCCGAGCTCGCGGTGATCCTGCGGGTGTTCTGCCTGGAGTCCCTGCGCGGCGGCGGCGCGGCCGACTACCACCACGCCCTGCGTCCCGCGCCGCTGACGGACGCTCTGAGACCCGATCCGGTGTACAGCCCGGAGCCCAGGATCGTGCGGGCCCGGGCCGCCCTGCCGGCCCGTTGAACCGCAAGTCCTTCATGGCCGCCGGGACGTGGTTGAGCTGCTCGGTGTGGTCCTCCGCCGGGGATGAACCTGCGCACTGTCATCGCCGGGCCGGCTAGACGCTCCACGAGGGCGGTGACCGCTGCGGTGACGCGCTCGCCCTTGACGAACGGCCCGTGCACGCTGGACCGGAGGGCGCCCCGGGCCTGCTCGGCAGCTTCCGCAATCAGCAGGGACTGCTCCTGGGTTCACGCCTGCTGCTGGGCGCGAACGGTCTCACGGTCCGGGCCGGTCGCCGTGGTCGCCGACGGTGCGGTGCGGGGCCAGGTCCAGGCGTACCGCAGGACGAGGGCGAGAACGATCACTTCCAGTGCGACGCCGAGGCCGTAGAAGTACGTCCAGGACTCGCCCACCGCGTTGAATGCCGCGAAGGGGACCTGTACCGAGGCCACGACGAGGTTCGTGATGCGGTTCGCCCGGGCGGGCAGCGTCATGGACAGCACGACCATGAGGATCGGGATCGCCATGATCGCGAGGAAGGTGGTCAACAAGGTCTGGCTGATGTCGAACTCCCAGACGACGCCGCCCTTGATGTCATCGATGACGCCGGGCTTGAAGAAGGCGAGAATGTCCACGTAGACGTACAGGAACATGAAGCTCGTCCACGCTGCGGCGAGCTTGACTCTCACCGGGATCCGCGGGTCTTCCAGTGCGGTGGTGGTGGGTTGACGTGATCTCATCGTGGGCTCCGTCGTTGTGGTGGGGATCGGTAGGTCCACGGTCGCCGAGCCCGGCGGCGGGTACATCGGTGTCGAGGCCGGACCCGTCTCGGCTGTTGGGAGGAGCGGCGTCTCGTTCTTTCGGTCGGTCCCCGACGCCTCGGCGGTCCCTAGACTGGGCGTGTGACCACCAACGCCCTGAGTTCGCTGTGGGCCGAGCCCCGCGCCACGGACGCTCCCGCACGGGTGTCGCGCGACTGGGTGCTGGTCGGGGTGTTGACGGTGACGGCGCTGCTCGAGGGAGTCCTCCGGGGCGACGTCGCCTGGCGGCCGTTCGCGACGATCGTGGCGGTCGGACTTGCGCCGGTGCTGCTGTGGCGGCGTACCCACCCGTTGGCCTGCGTCGTGGTGGCCTTCGGCACCGTGCTGGCGTTGGGACTGGCGAGCCTGCTGGGCGGGGCCCCGAGCGTGGGCCTCGACACGATGATCTACCTCCTGGTGCTCGTCTACGCGCTGGTCCGCTGGGGCTCGGGGCGCGAGATCGTGATCGGCCTGGCGGTGGTGGCGGTCGCTGCGGGAATCGGTACGGTCGCCGACTACACCGGGCCGGCCGACGTCATCGGCGGGTTCGCCGTCCTGGCGGCGGCGGCGGACGGAGCGGCGTTCCGCTACCGCGCCGAGAGCTGGCGCCGGGCGTTGGAGCAGAGCCGCAGCGAGGAGCGGGTCCGCCTCGCGCGCGAGCTGCACGACATGGTCGCCCACCATGTCTCGGCGATCGCGGTGCAGGCGCAGGCGGGCCGGGCGACGGCCGGGCAGCGACCTGAAGCGGCGCTCGAGGCGCTGGCGGTCATCGAAGGGGAAGCGTCGCGGACGCTCGTGGAGATGCGGGCGATGGTCCGGGTGCTGCGCGACGGAGCGCCGGCGGAGTACGCCCCCCAGCCCGGCGTTGCCGACCTGCTGTCCCTCGCCCGACGCGCCCCGGCCCCGGTCGTCGACGTGGAGTTGCCGGACGACCTGGACGAACTTCCGCCCCAGGTCGACGCGGCGGTCTACCGGCTGGCGCAGGAGGCGCTGACCAACGCCCTGCGGCACGCCCGCAACGCCTCGCGGGTGGAGATCCGGGTCGTCGGGGGCGCGGGAAGGCTGCGACTGCGCGTGACCGACGACGGACAGATCGACCCGGCACGGTCGGTGAACCACGGCTTCGGGCTGCTGGGGATGACCGAGCGCGCACAGCTGCTCGGCGGCACGCTGCGGGCCGGGCCGGCACCCGAGGGCGGGTGGGCGGTCGACGCCGAACTGCCGACGAAGGTACGCCGATGACGGTGCGCGTGCTGGTGGCCGACGACCAGGATCTGGTGCGCACCGGCCTGTCGATGATCCTTGACGCGCAGCCCGACATCGAGGTCGTCGGCCAGGCCGCCGACGGCCACGCCGCCGTCGAGCTGGCGCATCGGCTCCGCCCCGACGTGTGCCTGGTCGACATCCAGATGCCCGGGCTCGACGGCATCGAGGTGACCAAGCTCCTCGCGGGGCGGGGCGTCCCGGACCCGATCGCGGTGGTGGTGATCACGACATTCGACCTCGACGAGTACGTCCAGGGCGCGCTCCGGGCCGGCGCCCGAGGCTTTCTGCTCAAGGACGCCGGGCCGGCGCTGCTCGTCCAGGCCGTCCATGCCGCCGCCGTCGGCGATGCCCTGATCGCGCCGAACATCACCCGGCGGCTGCTGGCCACCCTCGCCGCCAGGGAGCCGTCGAGCCGGCGGACCCAACCGGTCGAGCCGCTCACCGAACGCGAGGAGGAGGTGCTGAGGCTGGTCGCCCGCGGCCGCACGAACGCCGAGATCGCCGCCGAGCTGTACATCGGCTTGACGACCGCCAAGACCCACGTCGCCAGCCTGCTGACCAAAATCGGCGCCCGGAACAGGGTCGAAATCGCGATGTGGGCGTACGACACCGGCCGGGTGGGGGACTGAATCGAACCTGACGTTCCTGCACGACGACTTATTCCCGCCCTACCACGCGGCGGACACAACAAAAGGCCGCTTTCGCGTCTCCGCGAAAACGGCCCACGCCCTGCATGATGCTGATCTGAAACAACAGGATTTGTACCTGCGCCCCCGCCACCAAGGTGGTCCCGTCAGCTCCCGACCGAAAGGCTGGGGTGGGATCTCGCGACCACGAGTCGCAGAATCAGGGCTCCTGCTTCGCTGATCTGCATATTTACCTCCTCGCGATCGCTTCTTGCCGGTAACTTCTCCGGCACCTTCCAGGTTACTCCGGTAGAGCGCGAATTCGGGCCTGTCAGGCGCACGAATACCGTCGCGCGGTTTCACCGCCGCGGGCGCGGCCGCACCGGCCCGCGGGTGCTGCGGGTCCGGTCGGCCCGGGTCGGGCAGGCGGCATGGACCCAGGGGTGCACTTTCGGGGATGGGAGCGACAGGTGCCGACGGTGTAGGGAGGGGAGGGCAAGGCAGCGGTAGGCGACCGGGAGGGCCAGTGCGCGCGAGGGCGGACGATCGCAGGGGGAACGGCGGCGAGCGGGTCGGCGGAGGTGACCGCAGGGCCCGGGAGGCGCGGGTGAGCGGGCCCGTGGTGGGGGCGATGTCCCCGGAGCAGGCCCGTGAGCTGCAGCGGAGCATCGGCAACGCGGTCGTGGCCCGGATGGCGCGGGGCGGGCGGGGGGAACAGGGCCCGGAGCCTGTCCAGCGGTCCGGTGTGCACGAGGTGCTGCGGGGGGCCGGGCGGCCGCTGCAAGGGCCGGTGCGCGAGGAGATGGAGGGGCGGCTCGGGGCGGACTTCTCCGATGTGCGGCTGCACACCGGCGCGGCCGCCCAGCGGTCCGCCGCCGAGATCGGTGCGCGGGCCTACACGTCCGGCCGGGACGTCGTCATCGGGCGCGGGGGCGGCGACCGGCACACCCTCGCGCACGAGTTGACCCATGTGATCCAGCAGCGGAAGGGGGCCGTCGCCGGTACCGACCGGGGCGACGGGCTGCGGGTCAGCGATCCCGGCGACTCCTTCGAGCGCGAGGCCGAGGCCAACGCGCGACGGGTGATGGCGCGGCCGGCGGGCCGGCCGGAGGCGGTCCAGCGGGCGGAGCCGGGCCACGCCGCAGGGGCCGCCGAGCCCGCTGTGCAGCGGAAGCTGGGGTTCGAGACGGAGATCGACATGCCCGTCGAGAACACCAGGGGCGAGAAGTACGAGGGCGACACCGACCTGGCCCAGAGCACAGCGGGCGACTTCAAGCTGGTCTCCGACTCGCGGTCGTTGAACGACGGCTCCGCCTACTCGAACCTGGAGTTCGTGACCGGGGCGGTCGCGGTCGTCGGCACCGCCAACGAGTCCGGGCCGGAGACCCTCGAACAGCTGGTCGACGAGATCAGGACGGTGCGCGAGGCGTTCTACGGGCAGACCGGGAAGACCCCGCTGGCGGGCATGGGCCTGGAGCTGGAGATCCTGCCCGCGGGGCAGGACGCCCGGATCGCCCCGGACCTCGACTTCCCGGACTACGCCGGCGCCCCGGGCATGGGCGACGGGCTGTTCGTCCACTACTCGGTCGGTGTGCCGCTGGCCGGGATGCCGATGTTCTTCGACCACCTCCGGGATGCCGCTCCCCAGGCCCCGGGGGCGCCGCTCCCCCGCGCCCGGTTCCGGCTCTCGCAGTCGAAGACGTTCGCCGAGCAGGTCGTGGCCCGGTACGTGCAGGGCCAGGAGTCGGCGCGCAAGCGCAAGCGGCTGGAGACGGACGCCCTGGACGGCTACAGCCAGCTGTTCTTCATGCAGGTCGCGGCCATGGCCGACTACCTCGCGCAGGACCAGGACCAGGGCCAGATCAAGAACCTGACGGTCGTGCTGTCCCGCTCGCAGCTCACGGACGTCCGCGCGCTCCTCGATCCCGGGTTCCAGGACTTCCTGTCGGCCAACAGCGAGGTGATCGTCGACCTGCTCGCACAGTTCCAGGAGGATCCCGGCGACGGCAGCGCGAACCTGGAGTTCCGCGACGAGGCCACCCGGGAGATCGACGGCCTCCCGGTGTCCCTCCTCACGTTCGCCGAGTCGACGCTGAAGGGCGTCCCCCAGATCCCTCAGCAGAGCGTGTTCGGCGGCATGAACCAGATCGCCCCGCACGAGGAGGAGGGCGCCATGATGGTCCCCTTCGAGATCAGGACCATGGGCTCCCTGATGAAGACCTGGGACGAGCTCAAGGCCGAGCTGCGGGACCTCGCGAGCTGGGCGGAGGAGGCGTACCGGCACGACCGGTCGCTGGCCGGCGACACGGCCCGCAGGCGCGCCGGTTCGTGACGCGTCCCGGCATCCGACGAGGGCCGGCCCGTGTCGCGGGCCGGCCCTCGGTACTCACCGATACGCCGGGGACGGCCGCCGTCCTGCCTCGTCGGCGTCCGAACGGTCGGGCGGGCGCGGGGAGGGATCGGATCCGGCCGTAT
Organism: Streptomyces sp. XY431; assembly: GCF_001279805.1. Lineage (NCBI taxonomy): Bacteria > Bacillati > Actinomycetota > Actinomycetes > Kitasatosporales > Streptomycetaceae > Streptomyces > Streptomyces sp. XY431. Next base: position 5,295 of record NZ_LGDO01000012.1, on the reverse strand, counting down.
TTGAGTGACCGTCAGGTTCACATTCGAACGTCCGGCCGGAGCCGCCCGGGGCCGCCGAAATGAGGATGTACGGTCACGCGCAAGGTGCCTTCCCGGCGTCCGAACCGTCGGTTTTCAGCCGGAATGACGCAGGCTCACCTTTTCTCACGGGACAACCTGACAGACGATGCGTACGGCATCTGTTCACCTGAGGTCGCTCAACACACCGCTCACGTTGAGCACCTCGTGGCACTCCTGGGCCTGCAGGCCAGTGGCCGGAGTGCCCGGCTTCGCACAGGTCACCTGGACCGTCACGGTCTGGTTCTCAGTGATCCTGATGGGGGTGACCCAGTGGTAGTCCTGGTTACGGAACGTCTCCAGCGCGATCGTCGTGATCTTGCGGTCGCCGAACCCGATCGTCACGACGCCCTCGTCGCCCTGGAAGTTGGCGACGACGATGTCCGTGATCCCGAACGCCTTGCCCACGGGCACGACGTAGGTGCCGACCTTGGTCTCCCCGCCGGCCGTGGTCAGGTCGATGGTGGCCGAACTCTGCTGCCCGCCAACCGATCCGGTCCCGGTGTCGCCGCCCGTCCCGGTGCCTGTTCCCGTTCCGGTGCCCGTTCCCGCGCCGGTGCCGCCGACGCCCGCCCCGGGCCGGGCGCTCCCGGCCCCGGAGCCCGGCTGCCCGGGGCTCGCCGCCGGGGTCCGGCCGACGGCCGCCTCCTCGGTGGGGGTCGACTGCTGCTGCACCGCCTGGTCGGCGGCCTCCTTCGCGGTGCTGCGCACGGCGGGACGCACCAGCAGGAACCAGGCCAGCAGCAGCGCGAGGAGCGCCGCCAGGACCGCCAGCAGCCAGGTCGGGAAGATCGGTATCTGGACGAACTCGGCCTCCGGGCGCGGTCGCTCCCGGTCGTCCTCACCGGCGTCACCGGCCTCGTCGGCCCGGGCCCCGGCCTTCGCCACGGTCTCCGCCCCGGCCTTCGCGCCGCTCTCCGCTCCGGCCTTCGCTCCGGCCTTCGCCACGGTCTCGGCCACGGTGACGGTGAACGGCCAGGTGGCCGCCTTCCCGAACCACACGGGCCTCCCGGCGCGGACCCGCAGCGCCACCTCCACCGACTCGCCCGGCTCCAGCTTCGGAGCCGGGGGGCGGATGTCGAACTTCAGGTCCTCGCCGGGCTGGGCCGGGGTGAATCCCACCTGGACGGGGCGGTTGCCCTCGTTGTGGACGGCGAGGCGGTAGCGTCCGCGCAGCCAGCCGTGGCGGCGCTTGGGAGCGCTCTCGGCCCGGAGCTGCCGGAATCCCTCGACCCGCACGGTGGTCTCGGGGACCTTGACCGCCTCGGGGTGCTCGGTGGGCAGGACCCGTACGGCCAGTGGCACCTCGCCCGCCCGCACCCGCGGCGAACGCGGGGGCGCCAGACGGATGGTCACCGTTTCCGAGGTGCCGGGGTAGAGGGAGACGCGGTCGGGCTCGACCGTCGTCCAGGCCGCGCAGTCACCGACGACTTCCAGGCGGTACGCCTCGACGATGTCGCCGTCGTTGCGAACGGTCAGGCTGGTGGTCGCGGTACCGCCCGGCGTCACCGTCACCGACGGGATGTCGAGGCCGGGCGCACCGGGGCTGGGAGTGGCTGCTGGGGTCGTCACGCCGCGACGCTACGCCGCCGCCCCGCCCGCCTCCACGGACGCGGGGGCAAGGCCCCGGGCAGCCGCGATGCCCCCGCGAACTCCACCCAACTCCCCCACCCAGGAGCTTTGTTGCCGTTGGACCTCGCAGTACTCCCCTCATACGCATCATGGAACAGGTACGCCTCATGCTCCACACCGACCTCATCGGCACCGTCCACACGTCCGGCACCGGCACCACGCGGCCGACCGTCCCGCCCCAGGGCCGCGCCCCGGCCCACGGCCCGGCCCACGGCCCGGCCCACGCCCGGGCCGCGCACAACGCGGCGGCCGGCGAGCCCGGCGGACGGGTCACCGTGGCCGTGTACGCCTCGGACCCGGTCCTGCACGTCGGGATCGTCCAACAGCTGCGCCAGCGGCCCGAGATAGAACTGGTCGACGGCGCCGACGCGCACGAGGCGCGGGTCTCGCTCGTCGCCGTGGACAGCGTGGACGACGAGACGACCGCCCTGCTGTACCGGCTGCGCCACAACTCCGCCACCCGCACCGGGCTCGTGGTCGGCACCTTCGACTCCGGTGACGCCCTGCAGCGCGCCATCGAGTGCGGGGTCACCGCGGTGCTGCGGCGTGCGGAGGCCGACCAGGACCGGCTGCTGCGGCTGGTCCTGGCGATGGCGAACGGTGAGGGCGTCCTGCCCGGCGACCTGCTCGCGAAGCTCCTCGACCACGTCGGCAGCCTGCAGCGCTCGGCCCTCGACCCGCACGCGGTGTCCCTGTCCACGCTGACCCCGCGCGAGGCGGACATGCTGCGCCTGGTGTCGGAGGGCCTGGACACCGCGGAGATCGCGCGCAACACCTCGTACTCCGAACGGACCGTCAAGAACGTCCTGCACGAGGTCATCACCCGGCTCCAGTTGCGCAACCGCTCCCACGCCGTCGGCTACGCGCTGCGCAACGGGCTGATCTGACCGGACCGGACCGGCACCGGCTGCCCGAAAGCGCAGCCGGTGCTTCCCCCGGGCGCGGCCCCGGGGCCCTGCCGGTCCGCGGCCGCGGACCGGCAGGGTGGCACCGTCGGACATGGATGCTGGACCGGACTGTGAGGTGGACCGTGATGGGCACGGGTGGCTCCGGCCGTCGGCGACACCACTGGAGCAGGGCCGGTGCGGCCCTGTTGCTGCTGGTGCCCATGCTCGCGGTGACGACGGCCGCCGGGCCGGGCGGTGCCGGGGACCGGCCCCCCGCGGCCGGCACCGGGGACCGGGCGGCAGCGGCCGATGCCGGGGAGAGCCGGATCGCGTACGCCGGTACCCGCCACCGGAGCCTCGGCCGGGTGGCGACGGACACCACGAGCCCCCCGCTGTTCGGCGAGGGCCCGGCGCACTTCGACGTCCAGCCCGCCGCCCTGGGCGACCGGCTGGTCTTCGCGAGCCGCCGCGACGAGCAGGCCCCGCAGGTCTACCTGCGCTCCGCCGACGGCTCGGTGCACCGCCTGACCAGCGGTCTGGACGCGGCGAACCCGCGGCTGACGCCGGACGGCCGGACGGTCGTCTTCGACGCCGCCCGGCCCGCCGGGGCCGGTGGCACCCAGCGCGACCTGTGGCTGGTGCGCACCGACGGCACCGGCCTCACCCGGCTGACCGACACCCCCGCGAACGAGGAGCACCCCACGGTCTCGCCCGACGGCGCGCGGCTGGCGTACTCCTCCGACGCCGACCGGGCCGCCGGCCGGCAGGTCTACGTCCGGCCGCTGCGGGGCGGGCCCGCCACCCGGGTCTCCGACCCCGCCGACGGCGCGGGCACCGAGCCGGTGTGGAACCCGGTGGACGGGGCGGCGACCCGGGACCGGATCGCGTACACCGCCACCGGACCGGACGGGCCCCGGCTGCGGTGGACCGACGGGCGCACCGGCGGGCCGCTGCTGGCGGGCCCGCGGGCACAGTGGCGCACGCACGGGGCAAGCTGGCTGCCCGACGGGAACGGCCTGCTCTTCCTCAGCCCGGACCGGACCTGTACCTGTGAGGGCGACTGGGACCACGTCTTCCGGGTGAAGGCGCTCTCGGAGGACGAACCGGCGGTGGTGCTCAGCGAGGACCGCGAGGTCGGCCCTGCCACCTGGCTCGGCCCGCTCCAGGGCGGTGGCGCGGTGGTCGAACGCGTCTCGGCGGACGGCCCGCACATGGTGACCCTGCAGGACGTCCGGCCGGACGGCTCCGACCCCCGTGACCTCGGCCGGACCGTGCTCAAGGAGGACCCGGCGGCCGACACCGAGACGGATCCGGTGAAGGACCCGCTGTTCCGGCCCGCCACCGGGTACGACCCGTGGACCGAGCGGCAGAACTACACGCCCGACGGCCGCCGGATCGTGGTGACCCGCTTCGAGGACGCGCCGGCCGGACCGAACCTGCCCGCCGGGCGGATCGAACGGATCTGGATCGCGGACGCCGACGGCTCCGGCCCGACGGCGCTCCCGCTGGCGGGCCGCGGCCCCAGGGACTGGGACACCGATCCGACCTTCTCCCCGGACGGCCGGTACCTGGCCTTCACCCGGACCTCCCCCGGCGGGGTCGGCGACGCCTCCGGTCCCGGACGGATCCTGATCGCGGACGCCGCCACCGGCGTGGTCCGGGGCGTGATCGTCCCGCCCGAGGGGCAGCTCCAGGGCGGCGACGCCCAGCCCACCTGGTCCTCCGACGGCACGACCCTGGCGTTCACCCGCAACCAGGTGATCAACGGCGGCGGGGGCAACAAGCACGTGTGGACCGTGCCCGTGGACCGTCTGGACCGGCAGCGCGACCTGAGTGCCGCCCACTGCCCCGGCGCCTGCGAGGTCGTCGACGACAGCCCGGCGTTCTCCCCGGACGGCGCCACCATCGCCTTCAACCGCAAGAACGGCGCCGGCCGGGTCGACGAGCGCAACGGGATCCTGCTGGTCGCCGCGGCGGGCGGCGGCTGCCGGGTGCTGCTGCCCGACGCGGCCCGCGACCGGCCGGGGGCCTGCGGCTGGGAGCTGCCCGACACCACCGCCACCGGGCCCTTCCAGCCCCGCGACGCCGCCTGGAGCTCCGACGGCAGGACGCTGGTGATCAGCTCCCGGGCCGCCCTGGCCGCCAACAGCCCGGAGAAGCTGTCCCTGGTGGACGCGGTCTCCGGGGCCCGCACCCCGCTCACCGCCGGACTGCCGGGCCGCCAGAAGGAACCGGGCGTCCAGCAGTCCGTGGACCTCGCGGTCCAGGCACCCGGTACGGCCGCGCCGCTCACCGCGGGCGACTCCGGGACCGTCCGGGTGGACGTCGTCAACCACGGTCCGGCCGCCTCGCCCGGGACGAGGCTGACCGTCGCGCCCCCGGCCGGGGTGACCGTCACGGGCCTCGCCGCGCCCGGCGCCACCTGTGACGCGGCGGCGCTGGTCTGCGCCCTGGGCGTGGTGCGCCCGGGCGCCACCGTGCCGGTCACGGTGACCGTCACCGGGGTCGAGCCCGGCGACCAGCCCGTGGACTGGTCGGTCACCGGAGCCGTGCTCGACCCCCGTCCCAGCGACAACACCGGCCGGACCGTGGTGCCGGTGCGCCCGGCGCCGGCCCCGCCGACGCCGACGCCGACGCCGGACCCGACGGCAAGCCCGACCCCGACGCCGACACCGACGGCAGCTCCGCCGACGACCCCGGTGCCCGCCCCCGCCCCGCC
>NZ_LGDO01000011.1:0-34984 GCF_001279805.1 Streptomyces sp. XY431 | reverse complement strand
AGCTCGGGGTGTGGCTGTCCAACACCAAGAGCCGTCGGGACCGCCTCGATGAGGCGCAGCTCGCCGAGCTGGCGGGGCTCGGCCTGCCTTGGGCTGCGGTGGTGGTCTGATGGGCCATGCGGGGGCTTGAACGGCGGCCGGTGGCTGCCATGGTGGGCGGGTCGGCCGGAGAGGGTCGGGCGACGACGAGTAGTACATGCCGGGGAGGGCACACAGATGGGATACGAAGCGGAGGCCGAGGCCACCCTGCGCCAGTGGGTGGACGCTTACGCGAAGCTGCGGGTTGGGGAGGACGGCTGGCGGTTCCGGTCGTTCGCGCAGGCGGTGCGCGAGCTCGGCACGCTGATGGCGCCGACCCCGTGGCCCAGGGACCGGGAGCAGTGGGCGTCGGGCCGGTGCTTCGCTGCCGCCACCGACTACGCCGAGAGCACCGGCGCGGTGTATGTCGAGGGATTCGTGCTGGTCCCGGATCTGACGCAGTGGCCGGTGTTCGAACACGCATGGTGCCTGCGCGAGGGAGCGGTCGCGGACCCGTCGCTGCCCGACGGGACCGCGGTGCTGTACTTCGGGATCGCGCTGGCGGACGAGTACCGGCGTGCCGAGCAGGCCCGCCGCGGTACCCATGCCGTCCTCACCACCGATCCGCAGCGGCCCTGGTCGCTGGTGAACGACGACGCCCTGTGTCAGGGCCTGCCGGAGGCGGCGGCCCTGTCCGTCGCCGGCGTGCCGCGGCACGGGCCCGGGCAGTGAGCACCGGGTGCCTGGTCGTCCCGGGCCGTGCAGGCCCCGCCCGCGAGCACTCCGGCGGTGTACTGCATCGCGCCTGCCTTGCTCGGCTGCGGCACGGCCCCGTGAGCGGGCTGGGGCGCTTCGCTTCGGAGGAGGGTTACCGCTCCACGCGCCAGTCGATGCGATGTTCTCCGGAGGCGTGTCGGTAGGTGTCGGGGACGAAGTGGCGGATCGCGGGCCGCCCGGTGGTCAGGCTGTCGGTCAGGGCGGTGAACATGTCCGCCAGGCTGGTGGCCCACAGACCGCCCTCGGTGTCGCCCGAGCCGATACCCATCTCGTACACGTGCCCGTACGTGGGTCCCGGGAGGTGGTCCACGAAGAGCACGCCCCCGTCGAGGGGAAGGGCGATGGGCACCCACCAGCGGGCGTGGCCGACCAGGGCGCCCCGGCCCTCGGGATCCCAGACGTCCGCCGGGAACATCTCGACGTACCTTCGGTGGCGCGTGAGCATCTGCTCCGCGGGCAGCAGCCGGTGCCCCAGTGGCAGGAAGGACCCCGAGTGGAGGGTGTCCCCGGCGGGTCGCGGCGCGACGCCGTCGTGCAGTTCGAGCAGGGCGCGCAGCTGGGGGTGCAGAGGGAAACCCAGTCCGTCCTCCAGGCCCGCAATCTGCCCGGCGTCGGCCGCCGGCCGCAGGGCTGCGTGGTCCGCCGGAGAGCGATCGGCCAGCCGGGCGCTGAAACCCCGCCAGGCCGAGACAAGAGCAAGGGCATCGGTATCAGTCATGCCGCGACTGTAGGACCGTGCGCTGACAGGGGCGGCGAACCCGGCATCGGGGGTGCGTGTGCCGGGGTGTGGAACGGGGCAGGGGCGTTGCGTGGAGATCGTTGCCAGTGCGGGGTCCGGGTGCGGGGCGTGGCCGGAGTTGACGGCGGACCGGCGTCCGGTGCTGATGGTTCCTGCCGCGAAGGCGCGGCCGGTGCTGGTGGAGGAGGGGGGGGCCCGGGACCCGGGTGTCCTGGAGCGGCTTCCGGCCGCGGGCTGGTCGGCGCTCGCGGGTGCGCCGGGTCTGACGGTGCGCGGTCCGGACGGCCGGGTGTGGTTCGACCGGCCGGTCACGCCGGGCGCGAGTGGTGGCGGGCGCTACGCGCCCGCGAGGTCCTGTTGCTGGTGACCGGCCCGTTCACCGGTGTCCTCGACTTGCGGCCCGCTGCGGCCGCGGGCCGACTGCTCCTGCTCACCACCCCGGTACGCACCACCCACAGCCTGCGGGATGCCGGGACGAGAACCTGATCGGTACGAGAGCCTGATGCGTCGTCTGTGCCGGTAGGGGCCCGTACCGGGTGGGCCCCCGGCGCGTGGCCGGGCGGCCGGGGCCGGGGCGCAGCGCCGCTGCAGGTCTCCCGCCCCACCGCCGGCCCTCGCACCGTAGGCCAAGAATGAACCACGCCCGGAAGGCCGGACTCACCCGGGGATCCGCCGTCCTCGGCTGCTGGCCGTTCGTTCTGCTGGCCACCGAGCAGCAGTGCCCGGACGCAGCCGGCCGCTCTCGGCCGGCTGCTGGGCTTCATGGGTTTCGGGTCTCAGCGGTCGTGGTGGGCGTGGGCCGGTGTGTCGTCGGCTGGCTCGGCCGTCGTCGTCAGATTCTCCTGGGTGTGACGCTCGGTGTGCGGTCGGGTGGTCCGGGCGAGCTGTCGGTGGCGCCAGAGGGCACGCCACCAGGCCAGCCGGTGCGCGGATTCCTGCGGGAAGACCGACTGGAGAGCGACGACCAGCAGGCCGAGGGCGAGGCAGCCCATGGCTCCGCCGGTCAGCCAGCACGGCGCGTCGGCCAGGATCAGCGCGGTGCTGCTCATTCCGGCAGTGATGGACGCGATCAGCGGTCGGTGTTGCATGCGGGATTCCCCTCCGATGGGCGCACCCGGGGGTGCGCAGGTGGCGTCGGTCCGAACTTCCTGCTCGGATCCGTGACCACTTTTCAGCAGGAGAATTTGATCTGAGGCGCTGCATATATCGGTGGGTGTCACATGCGGCGTCCGTACCGGTCGAAGGCCTGGTGCCAGGCTTCCTGCATCGCACGCTCCAGCAGCAGGCCGCTGCTCCGGTGGGCCGCGGCAGCGAGCCACCGGAGCCGGTCTGCGGGGGCGCCTGCGAGGAGTTCGGCGGCCACCGACCCGCCGGGCCAGCGCCAGGTGGCCGGCGTCACCGTGAACCGCGACACGTCCTTGCCCTTCAGCCCCACCTCAAGGGCGCAGCGGCGGAACCTGTGCGGCTTGTCCCGGGCCTTGAGCAGCTGCTGGAGTTTCGGTTCCTCGAGTTTGTCCCGGTGGTCGTCGATGAGGGCGTTCATCTTCCGCCAGGTCGCTGCGTCGGCCGCCGCCGAGATCCGGTGCTGCTCGTCGGCGGTGATGAAGCCGAAGGCTCGGGCCTGGGCTGCGGGCAGGTCCAGGGCGATGTGCAGCGCGGGCTCCTTCTCGGAGGTGTGGTTCCACTCGACGAGCTGCGCCTCGATGAAGCTGGTGATCCTTTCGGGTGGCACGGTGGCGGCCGCGGCCAGCACCGGCTCGATCCCGGGCACCGGAGCCCAGCTGCCGGGTCGGCCCAGGGGGCGCAGCAGCGGCCACACGCCCTGGCGGCCCTCCTCCTGGTAGGGGAAGGTGAGCAGCTGGCCGGTGGCGGCCCAGTCGGCGAACGGCTCCGGCAGCGGCCCCCGCACCGTGCGGGCACGCCAGGCGGCGGGGGTGCGGATCAGGCATCCCGGCCGGGCCGTGACCCGGTCGGTGTCGTCCCGTTCCAAGCGGCGGGTTAGCCAGTCCTCGAAGTCCTGCACTTCCACCCGGCGGTGGGCCCGCCACACCGCGGTGCCGCCGCGCCCCGTCCAGTCGTAGGACGACGAGGCGCCCCACGCGTGGGGCGGGCGGACGGCCGTCCGGATCTGCGCGAGATAGAGCGGATTGCCCAGGTCGCGCTGGTCGTAGAGCTGCTGTTCGAAGGCCTCGGCGCCGGGGCCGGTGAGCCAGTGGCGGGCGAGGTTGGCGGCGGCTTGGAAGCGGGCCGGGGCATGCCAGGCCGTCTCCTCCTGCAGTATGTCCGCCGTCCGCCCGAGCTGGCGTGCCTCGGCAGCCTCGTCGGCCGGCACCACGGTCCGGTTCCGCATGCGGGCCTTGGCAGTCTCGGCGGCCAGCAGCAGGGCCTTCTCCGGGCCGGTGCTGGTAACGGCCGTGGTCAGCTGCCACAGTGCCAGCGCCGACTGGTGGCGTAGCACCGGGAGCAGGCCGTCCAGGAAGTCGTCGGTGAAGTGCTCGGCGCGCCAGATGGCGGTGACGACGGCGTCGGTGAGCGTGCGGGCCTGGTAGTCGCGGCGGGCGCGCGGGTACTGGCCGGGCAGGGTCAACGACACCGCGCGGGCCCGCCGCAGCAGTTCGGCGGGAGCGCGGATCCGCAGCGGGGTGTCCTGCCTCTGTTCGCCGTACCGGCGCGGCGGCGCCGGGTAGCACAGCACGGTGGAGATGTGGGTCAGCCGGGCTTCCGGGTCGGGCTGCGCCTCCTGAGCCCCGACGTGCTCCGCGAGGAGCCGGCGAACAGTCTCGTCACGGGAGGTACCCCACCGCTCCCGGACGGCGGCCAGGGCCGCCAGCGCGCAGATGGGTAGCCGGACGTTGGTCTCGACGTGGTCAGGCACCCGGCCAGTTTCGGCGCCGCATACCTGACGTGCCGGCAGTTCCCCGGATGTTGCCGCACCCTCCGGGCCCTTCCGGTCCGGGCTGGCGGGGAGGCGGCGCGGCTACCGCTCCTCGGTCTGCAGGAAGTTGGAACGGACCCGCAACAGGTGTGTCTGGGGGTGGCTGCTCTCGTACAGGGCCAGCAGGTCCTCGTAGCGGCCGGCCTGGTAGAGCGAGCGGGCCGAAGACCTGGCACGAGCGCGGCGCCCCCGTCGAGCGGCGGCCCACACCGCCGGTCGGCCGCCGTGAGGTGGAGGCACAGCCGTGCCCGCGGTGCGGAGGCCCGGTCCGGGGTGCCCTGACACGACGCCCAGGGGCAGGCCGTCGCACCGCACGGGCAGCAGTTCGACGCGGCTCGCGCCCACGCCCGTCGCACCCGGCCAGGCGTCGGCGGCAGGGAGCCGGTGTCGATCGAGAGGATCCGGCCCGTCCCCGCCCCGGCGCCCCGGAGAGAAGGCGTCGCGGGGGGGTGCACGGAGTGCCGGTCGCATGCGCAGCAGCCGGCCAGGCAGAGCCGGGCGGTGGTGCGCAGGGCACGGCGCGCGCAGCATTGGACGCGATTGGGCGGCCGGACCGACCGGTCAGCGCTGGCGACCGCCCGCGGCCAGGTAGTCCCGCACGAAGCGCTCCGTTCCGCTGCGGGGCCGCAGGTAGATGTAGCGGTGGGCGGCCTCGATCTGCAGCCCGTTGAGGGCCTGCACCGTCGGGGCGTCGAGCGTGAGGGCCTCGTCACGCGGTGAGCGGCCGACAAGCAGCAGCCGCGGTCCCAGGGGCAGGACGACCGCGGTGGAGTCCCCGAGCGCCATGCCGAAGGTCATCCTCCCCCGGTCCTGGCGGATGGTCATGGCCGGGACGTCGCCGAGGATGAACTCGCCCGCCTCCGGCATCGCGACCTGCAGCCGCGCGGCCCGGATGACCGTCTTCGCCTTCTCGAACATGTCCTCGATGCGAATCCGCAGGTCGGCTCCGTTGCGGTAGATGTCCAGATGGGCCTCGATGAGGTCGTCCGCCGTCGCCAACAGCCCTCCGGGGCCGGCCGCGTGCAGGCCCGTCCGGCGCAGCATCTGCGCACGCAGTTCCTGCGTCCAGTCGGTGACGAGCTTCAGCCTCAGCCGCGCGATGCTCTCCCTGAGGATCCGCTCGTGCAACGCCCGGTAACGCAGGGAGCGGACCAGGTGCAGGGCGATAAAATCCTTCAGCACCAGGACGTGCTGGTCGTGGTCGAAGACGTCCCCGCGCTCCGCCGCATGCGCGGCGGCGGGCAGACGGTTCTCCACCTGGTGCCAGAGCTTCTCCAGCGAGGCGGAGGCGAACGGCACGAAGTCGTCCACCCGCCCGCACCCGCGAAGCCCCGTGCGTTTGGGGTCCCGTTCGGGGTGCTCGAGGTCGAACGGGTGCAGCACATGGCCCTGACTGCCATGGGGAACCGCGAAGCGCTTGAGCAGCACCTCCGAAACAACGTGCTGGCGCACGACCGGCCTATCGGTCTCGGCCCGGAGCTCCTCAATACGGTCGCGCTGCCGCCTCGCCTGGGCCTGCGCGTCGGGTGAACTCTGCTGCATCCCAGAAGTCTTCCAGCAGCGTCCGACAGCCAGCCGTCCCGTCCCGTGCCGGGGCTGGCTCGGGGTCAGTGCGGGTCGGCGGACGCCAGGGCCACCGCGAGCACCAGGTACGGGACCGCCTGCAGGCACTGCTCGGCCATCAGGCCCGGGTCGGACGCGCTGCGGGCGTCGGCCAGTGCCAGCAGCCCGGCCCCAATGGCCGTGTCGACCGCCGTGTCCAGGACCTCGGCCGCGGTGAACTCCCCGCCGGCTGCCAACTCGCGCGCCAGGGCGAGGGCCTGTGCGGGGTCCTCGCGCCACAGCTCGGCGACCTCGTCACCGGCGCCCGCGAGGTCGAGGGCCGCGCCCTGCTCCGCCATCGGCAGCGGCACCGGCCCGGGCACCCCGGGCTCCTCCACGAGCTCCTGCGCTCGCGCGACCGCCGCCCGTGCGGCGAACGTCCGGCGGCCGTGCTCGCGTTCGCGCGCGACGGCGGCCGGCCAGCGGGACCAGGTGGTCGGGGGTCGCGGTCACCCCCGCACTATGCCGCGCCGAACCCGCCGACGTCTCCCGTTCTCGTGAACACCCGCCCAGACGATCGGCAGGCGCCTCCCGAAGTCGTGGCGAACCGACCGCACGACCTATGACCAGGGCCAGGGCCAGGGGGCAGTTCGGTATCCGCGGCCCGGGCGGGTCGGTAGTGGCTCAGGGTGCGGCGGGTGGTTGCCCGGTAGTGCCCAGGAGGCGGGCCTTCGCGATGGCGAGTAGGCCCGGGAGGCGGTCTGCTGGGCCACCCCGTACTCCCGCATCACCGCGCGCAGGGTCGGCAGGCGATCGCCGGGCCGCAACCGGCCTTCGGTGATCTGCGCGCGGTAGCGCGCCGCGATCTCGACGTACCCGGCGCTCACCGGCACCCGCCGGGGCCGGGAAGCACGATGGCGGCGCTCGGGACGGCGAGGCAGGGGCCCGGGGCTTGAGGCTTGACCTCGTCCTGGTGCTCCGGTCAGCACAGGCCTGCGGCGACCTCCGCGAGGGATGCGGGCATCGCAGCGATCACCTCGGCCGCCCAATCGGCGTTCACGTCGTCGGCCAGCACGTAAACGGGGGTGAGCGGCTCGCCGAGCGGCCAGTCAGGCTGACGGGTGGCCACCACCACGGCCTCGGGCTTCGGCCAGGCGCGAGGGTCGCCCGTGGTGGGCGCGGCGATGGTGACCTGCCAGCGACGTTCGAACTGGTCGAAGACATGGCGCTCGTCGCTGCCGAAAGGGGCCGCACCGCCCTCCTGCCGGTCGAGTGCCTCCCGCCACAGGGTGGCGAGCGGCCCGTGGTCCTTGTAGAAGGCGTGCTTGTCCGGGTAGAGCACGGGCGGCTCAAGACGGGTGCGCAGCGGTCCGTCGAGCCAGGCGTCGTAGAGCGGGTCAGCGGCGGCGTGCTCGGCCCGCCAGGTGTGGAAGGCGGGTTCGAGGGCCAGTTCCTCGTACAGGGTGCGGGCGCGGTCGGCGAGTTCGGTGAGTTCGGCGGCGAGGTAGCGCTCGCCGGCGGTGCCGACGTCGTCGGGTCCCGTGTGGCGGGTGAGGGCGGCGCTGCGGCGGCGGGCCTGCTCGAGGTTTGCTGCTGCCCGGTTCGTTTCGGCGATCGCTGATGGGTGGCCGGCAGCGGCGAGACGTGCGAGCTCCTCGGCCCGGTCGTGGGCGCGGCGTCGCTGGCGGGCGGCCGTCTGGGCCTCGTGGAGGAGGGCGGCTCGGTCGCGGCAGAGGGCTTCCTCGGCGCGCAGGCAGCAGACGATGTGCGCCCATACCAGCCGGGAGATGCGGGGGCGGCCGGGGTCGGTCTTGGCCGCGCGCCGTCCGGCGGCCGGGCGGCGGGTCGTGCCCTGGTCGATCGCGCGGGCGAGGACCGTCAATGCCTGGGAGGCGCCGGCGCCGACCGGGAGCACCAGGTGGATGAGGTCGCGGTCGCGTTCGTGGTGGAACTGCTCGTAGGTCCGCTGCAGCCGTTGCTCCGGGCGCAGCGCGTCCTTGAGAAGGTGGCGGATGTTGTAGAGGTGCAGGAGTGCTTCCTCCAGTCGGGGGCCGTCCTGGGGTGAGGCGGGCAGTTGGCCGGTGCGGGGGGAGAGTTGCGTGGGCAGGCGCCGGGCCAGGTGGAGGCTGGAGACGGCGAACGGGGTGGGGTTGGGGAGGGTGAGGCGCTCCGCGATGCCTGGGGTGCGCGGTTCGTGGCGCAGGGAGAGCTCAAGGCGGTAGTCGGTGTGACCGATGATGCGCTGCAGGTCGGCGGTGGAGGGCTCGCGCTGGCCGGTCTCGTACTTGCTGAGAGCGGCCTGGGTGATGCCGAGTTGTTCGGCCAGGGCGCTCTGGCTCAGGTTCGGGCTGCTCTGCCTGGCCCGGGTGATCAGCCAGGCTGCCTCGATCGCGGCCGCCGGATTCGGGTTACGTGCCATGGCCATGCCCCCAACAGCTGATATGCCAAATTGGACTACAGCAAATCCACTCTTTGGGAGAAGCGTAACCCGTCTGCTCTGGCGTGACCTTGACGATTGCTCACCAGAGCGGGGCACGGTGACGCCCGGGCCGGCCGGGCGCAGGTCCGCTGCCGCGCGCGCATCGGAACTCGGCGCCGGGCCGGGGCGCGTACGACTCCGGGCGCAGCCAGGCGGCAGGCGGATCGGTGCGGGCGAGGAGGGAAGGGTGGGCAAGCCTGGCGTTCGTCGCTGTGGACGTCGAGCGTGTCCGGCCGGGCCGCGCTGTCCCGGACGGGCGGCTTCTCAGCGGCGATCGGACGGTTCGACCCGGTCGAAGACACCGAGGAGCGGCATTTCGCCGATCACCTTCCCGTGGCCGGCCCGACGGCGCGGCGGGTCGTCGGGAGCGTCCTGGGTCCGGATCGACCGGAGCGAGGGCGCGAACGTGGCCGTGACGGGTGCTCCGTCCGTTGTCGTGCCGATGACGATCTCGGTCGTCCTGGCTTCTTCCAGGGGTTCTGTCCGCCGGTCCGACGTCCGAGAAGTGCTGGCGGGCTCATCGCGTCGGCCGTCGGTGGTGAGGCTCGGGGGCGGTGCCCGGGCCGCTGCCCCCGGCCGGGGACCGTGCCCTTACACCTCGACGTAGCCGACGATCACGATGGTGCGGCGGAGGGTGACGTGGTAGATGACGCGCACGCGGTCGATGTCGTCGCGGTAGTCGCGCAGTTGCCCGCCCGGCAGCGGGTGGCCGATGTCGGGGCGCGCCGAGATGGCGACCAGGGCGCGGTCGAGGCGGTGGACCTGGGGTGCGGTCAGCTTCTCGACCTGGCGGGCCGCGAGGTCGGAGAAAGCGACCTCGGCACGGCGCGGGAGCGGGGGTTCAGGCGACACGCTGTCCAGTCTGCCCGGTCTCCAGCTCCGCGAGGCGCCGTTCGCGCAACTCCTCCCACGCCACGCACTGCTCGGGGTCGGGCAGGCCGTGCTCGGCGACGTCCTCCAGGAACGCGGCCAACTGCTCGGCCCTGCCACGCTCCTCCTCGGCCAGGGCGCGCAGCGAGTCGGCCGACCCGCCATCGAGCGGCGTACGGCCGCTCTGGTTCGACGTCATCACGCTCTCCATCCAGCCCCCGGTGGACTGTGCCGGGGTATTGCACCCACGGTATCCACCATTGGGGGAAAGGGAACCGTACTCGGGCGAAGTCCCGCCCATGCGCGCGCCTGCGTACACGGTGGGGCGGCGCGGTCGGCGTCCGGCGGTGTGCACCGCGGCAGCCCCGAAGCGTCCGGCGGTCCCTGGCCGCACATGGGTGTCGTGCTGGCCGCCGGGGTCCGGTTTCCGGCGGACCGGGGACCGCCGTGACGGGAGCGGACGGGCTCCGTTTTCCGCGGGTTCGACCACAGCGGCCCTTTCCCCGTTCCACGGACGGCGTCGGCTAATTTGAGTTTCAGCAAGCCGCAATTTCCCGTGTTCGGTCTCTTTATTGCCGTGCAGAAACTTGTCTCTCGGGATTCTTGATAAATATTTGATGGGATCGTTGGTCGTCATGAGGGCGGTGGTCAGGCGAAGGCCCGGCGGTCGCCCTCGGCGGCCAACGCGGCGAGGTCGGCCGGGGTGCGCGGGGAGCGCTGGCCGTTGTAGCTGACGGTCTGCTGCCCGTCGGAGGTGTGGAGGGTCATCACGCATCCGTCCCGGCCACCTGGTGCGTCGCAGGCGCACCGGGCCGACCCGACCGTCCACCCCAGCCCGCACGGCCCCGGCCCCAGCAGGCGGGCCATTTGTGCGCACGGTGGCCCGTCCATCGTCTCGAGCCGTAGGCCCCCGAAGGCCGCCCACGCATCGGTGGCCTGGACCGCTCCCGTGCCGGAGGTGGCCCTGATACGGCGCAGCAGCGGGGACAGGAGATTGGTGGGCCGCAGGGCGGTGCCGCGGGTGCCGGCTTCGGCGGCGTCCTCGTCGGCTGTCCAGCCGGGGACGGTGATGAGGGAGCCGCGGGAGGAGGCGACCGCGGCGGCGGCGCGGGGCCACCAGCGGACGGGGAAGCCGCGCAGGCGCAGCAGGCCGGGGGTGTGGGGGCGGTGGAGGTGGACGGCGGAGGCCGTGGTGTGCCAGCGCAGGCCGTACACGCCGCTGACGCGGTCGCGGGGGTCGGTGCGGGTGTGGGCGTCCCAGGCGCGGGTGGGCAGGAGGGCTTCGGCCCATAGGCGTACCACGTAGGGCCGGGGTGTCAGGCGCAGGGTCAACCGGTGCGGTTCGGGGTGGACGGAGATGATGCCGAGCGGGTGGGCGGCCTGGATGCCGATGCGGCAGACCGGGACGGTGACGGCCGCTTCCAGGTCGGCCTGCTCGGGTTCGGCGGCCGCGATGGTGCGGATGTCGATGCCGGCCCGGTGGAGGGCGGTGAGGGCCTGATGGGATTCGCCGGTGCAGGCGCGGCGCTGTCGGGTGGCGTCCAGGAGGGCGGGGTGGATCATCGTGCCGGGTCTTTCCGCGCCGGTGCCGGCCCCTTGGTTGTGGCGACGGTCGTGACGGGACCTGGACGGGCGGGTGGACGTGTGGGGTTTCTGGCCGGTCCTGTGCGGCGGGATCAAGGAGGGGCCCTCCCGCGGCGCGGCCGGGCACCCACGGGGGCCCGATCTACATGGTGGTGGTCAGCCGGGCGCGGGGCAAGGCGCCACGCCCGGCTGGGCCGCTGCCTCGGGGGTGGTTCAGGTCCGTACGCAGGGCATCCGTGAGGGCCGCCTGCCGGCACACGGCGTGCCGGCGGGCGGCGTCGTGGCACTCGTCGTCGGCCGGTCACGACGGCTCGTCGCCCGAGCTGCCGCTGCCCGCACACCGCGGCACCGCCGGCAGGTGGACCGGCGCCGGCCCTCCGGTTCCGGGGCCGGTCGGTTCGGGCTCAGGGGCTGAGCAGGAAGGTGACGAGGGCGCGCAGCGCTTCGGTGAGCAGCAGGCGCAGCGCGGCCCTGGCCACCGGGTGGCGGGTGATGTCGCGCAGGGCGGGGCGGGTGGTGGGGTGGTCGGGCATCGGTGGCTCCTCGGTTCGGCCCGGCGCTTCACCGGGCGGTCGGGGGACACGGAAGTGGTTCGGGGAGGGGTCCGGCGAGCGGGAGGAGGGTTCCGGGAACGGACGGCCTGGTCGCAGGGGGTTCGGCTAGGGTTCGGCGGGGGTTCGGTCCGGACGAGGGGGCGGTGCGGTGGTGGAGAGCGCGGCGGAGGGCTTCGCGCGGGAACTGGAGGCGTTGAAGGCGGCCTCGGGGCTCTCGTTGAACGACATCATCGGGATCGGCGAGCGGCTCCAGTCCCCGGCAAGGTTCACGAAGGGCTCCCTGAGCGAGTGGTTCAACGCAGCCTCCGTCCCCTCCGGGCCGGTCGTGTTCGCCGCCCTCGTGCACGTGCTGGAGAGCGCGGCGGCACGGCGCGATCCGGACCGCCCGCGCAGGAGTGCGCAGGAGTGGGAGGAACTGCGGCGCGCGGCGGCACGTGAGCGGCGCCCGACCATGGGAGCGGGACGGCGCGAACGCGCCGCCGGCCGGAACGCGGGCGGGCCCGCGAGGGGCGCGAGCGGAGGTCCCCGCACGGCCGGAGCCGGGCACCCGGGTGCCGGCACCGCGCCCGCCGAACCGGCCGCCGCGGTGATGGGCGACGCCGCCAAGGCCGGCCGCGTCCTGGCCGCGCTCCCCCACCGGGCCCAGTGGCTGGGCGTGCTGCGCGACCCGGAGTCGTTTCCGATCCACGTCACCGTCATCGAGGCCTACCGGTGGGCCTGCGAGCGGGTGCAGGGCGACGTCGTCGACTTCGTCGACCCCGACCTGCACGAGACGCACACCGCGCTGCTCGAGGTGATGGCCCGGCTGCAGGAGTTCATCGGCGATCGGATGTACGGGCCCGACCCCGGGCGGCCCTGGATCGACCTGAGCGACTACGACCCCGACCGCCAGGCCGATCTCCCGGTCCTCGCGGACATCCGCGGCCGCCTCGATGCCCGGTACCGCCTACTGGTCAACACGCTGAGCCGGCAAGCGCTGCTGTGGGAAATGGGCCAGCCCACCACCGCAGCGACACCCGCGAGGACACAGGCGCCGGCCGACGCGGTCGTCCGGGCAGCCCGACTGGCCGCAGAACGGTGGGCCCCCCTCGACCACCTCGAAGCACCCCGCGACAGGCGGGATGCCGGGGACGCGGCCGAGCGGATCCACGCGATGAAGCAACGGACGGCTCACGGGAGCGCGCTGGCACAACTGCGCGACGCCTTGGACACACTGGCCTCGTACCTGCCCCTCGCCCTGGGCCCGCGCCCCACACTCCAGGACCTCGCCCTGCTGATCGAACAGGCACAACCGTTCGCAAGCAACGCACCCTGACGCCAACCACCCCGCTACCCGTGTCCCCGGCCCGCACGGCGCCGCGCACGGGTTGGGAACCCGCCCGCCCGGCCCCGCAGACCTACAACGGTCGACGCAGCAAATTGACGCACGGGCCGGCCCCGAACACTCCTGGAGACGTCGGCGGCGCCCCGCCGCTCCTCGGGATGTGGCGCAACAACCCATGACGGTGTGCCGTCCGCCCTCGCACCGGGAACCCGAGAGCCGACCAACCACCCGCGCCAGCTGTGCGAACGCCCGCTGAGGCGGGTTGTCGACCGCTCGGGGGGGCTCGCCCTACCGAGGCGGCCCTGTCCGGGCCCGGCCCGCACGCAGTTCCTTGCCCCACCTCGGGTCGGCGCATGACGAGGTCGTGGCGCAGGATCATCAGCACAGCTCGGGCACAATGCGACGTGCCTTCGACTCCGCGAACAGCCCATCGGGCAGCCCGAGCTTGCGCACGTCGTTGAGCTTGGTGATCTCCGTGAGCAGGGAGTCCAGGCCCACCGAGCCAGGGTCGCGCTTGAGCGCGGCCAGCAGGGCGGGACCCGACTCGCTGCCCTCGGCCACCAGGGGCAGCAGCCGAGCCGTGCCCGCCTCGCCCAGGCGGCCGATCGTGCGGGCGCAGAACGTCTTCTCCCACTTGCCCCGCGCCGCGACGAGGAGCTTCTCGACCCGGGTCCGGCCCGGTGGCTCGATCTTACGGGCCCGGCACTCGGCCAGCAGGGCCTCGCGCTGTCGGTCCTCCGCCAGCTCGACCGGACAGACCTCCACGGTCAGCCATTCCGCCAGCGCCTTCTCGTCCGCGACCGTCGACGGCCGGAACCCCAGGGCCTCGCGGATCTGCTTGCGGTGGTACTCGGCGGTCCGGCCGACCAGCGTGTACTTCGCGAAGCCGGTGGCCTCGACCTTCACCAGATCGGCGACGTACTCCACTGCGGCTGGCGGGACCTCTTCCAGCACATCGGGGAACCGGCCTTCCAGCTCGAAGTACTTCAGCAACAGGCTGAAGCCGAGCCGGGTCGCCCCGCTCTTGTTCGCCACCAGGTCCCAGTCGCCGTCTACCAGCGTCCAGTTCGCCAACAACTCTTCTGGCGACCACTCTTGCCGCACGGCCGCCCCTTTGGCCTCGATCACTCGATCAGACCAACGACGGCGCTCAGGACAGGGAAACGGGGGGTTCGCCCGGCTGCCCGCGACCTACTTTGCGGCCAGTGTCTGAGCTAGGACGCCGGGGCCGATCAGCGCCCGGGTGCCCTCCGCGTCGCCGTGGGCCCGGGCCGCCGCGGTCCACCAGGCGTCGTGGACCGGGGTGAACTTGCCGGCGGAGCGGGCCTGGTCGAGCGCGGTCGCGCCGGGGAAGGCGCCCGGCTTGCGGACGAGGGCCTCCAGATAGTGGTCCAGCTCCAACCGGCAGGCGCCTTTGGCGATCAGCCCCTCGAACAAGGACGATCTACTGCGGGATCGACTGGGCCGAACGGACCCGCGACGTCGCCCTCGTCGACGATGACGGCCAGCTGCTGGCCAAGCGCCGCATCACCGACGACGCGACCGGTTATCAGCTCCTGCTCGACCTCCTGGCCGAGCACGGCGACACCGCCGAGAGCCCGATCCCGGTCGCCATCGAGACCGGCCGCGGCCTGCTGGTCGCCGTCCTGCGCGCCAGCGAGCGACGCAAGGTGTTCGCGATCAACCCGATGGCCGCCGCCCGCTACCGCGACCGCCACGGCGTCAGCCGCAAGAAGTCCGACCCCGGCGACGCCCTGGTCCTGGCAAACATCCTGCGCACCGACATGCCGATGCACCACCCCATGCCCGCCGACACCGAGCTCGCCCGCGCCATCGCCGTGCTGGCCCGGGCCCAGCAGGACGCCACGTGGAACCGCCAGCAGCTCTCCAACCAGCTCCGCTCTCTGCTCCGCGAGTACTATCCCGCCGCCCTCGACGCCTTCGCACCCTGGCAGAACGGCCTCTGCCGACCCGAGGCCCGCGAGCTCCTGCGTCTGGCACCCACCCCGGCCCGAGCCGCGCGTCTGACCCGCTTCCAGATCGCCGCCGCCCTCAAGCGGGCCGGCCGCAGCCGCAAGCTCGACACCGAGACCGACCGCCTGCGCGAGGTCTTCCGCAGCACGTACGCCCACCATCCCCAGCTCGTCGAGGACGCCCTCGGCAAGCAGACGCTCGCCCTCCTGCACCAGCTCGACGCCACCTGCCAGGCCGCCGACGAGCTCGCCCAGGCCGTCGAGGAACTCTTCCCCCAGCACCCCGACGCGGAGATCCTGCTGTCCTTCCCCGGCCTGGGTGTTCAGCTCGCCGCCCGCGTCCTGGCCGAGGTCGGTGACGACCACACCCGCTTCGCCGACGCCCGCGGCCTCAAGGCCTACGCCGGAGCCGCACCCGTCACCCGCGCCTCCGGGAAGAAGAGCCACGTCGGCCGGCGCATGGTCAAGAACAACCGCCTCAACCACGTCGGCTACCTCTGGGCGTTCTCCTCCCTGCGCACCTCACCCGGCGCCGGCGCCCACTACCGCGCCCGCCGCGAACACGGATACTGGCACGCCGCCGCCCAACGCCACCTCTTCAGCCGCCTGCTCGGACAGCTCCACCACTGCCTCCAGCACCACGAACCCTTCGACGAGAACACCGCCTCCCCACCCAGGCCCTCACCGCAGTGGCAGCCTGACCAGCAGCTTCGCTCCCCGTGAGTGCTGCACAGCCTCGGCCGTTGACACCCCGGTGAGGCAGACTGCCCATCATGACAACAGCTGATCACGACGTCCTGACCTCATGGAGCCGCATCGGCACCTGGCTCACCGCGCACACCCAACGAGGCCCGGCGAGGCCGACGTCAGATGCCGCGCGCCTGGACGCGTTCGAGGCCGACCTCGGCCAGCCCCTGCCCGCCGACCTGCGGGCCTGGTGGCTGCTGCCCAATGTCAGCTCGGACCACTGGATTCCGGAGGCGTTCGCCCCCGTCTCGCTGGACGAGGCCCTGGAGACCCACGCGATCTGGCTCCTGGTCGCCCAGCAGGAAGGCGACTCGTTCGACGAAAACGGCCGGCCCGAGACCCGCTACCTGCGCGAGTTCATGCCGATCGCGCTGAGCCCCGGCGGCGACGGACTGATCGTCGACATGCGACCCGGCGACACCCACGGCGCGGTGCTCCTCTGGGACCACGAGACCTGGACCCTGGACATCCCCCAGTGGACCTCCGTCACCTCGATGCTCCAGGACATCGCCCAGGCGTTGGAGGGCGGCACGCCAGCGCTATTGAGCCACGCAACCCTCGGCGGCTCCCAGGAACCCAGCTCCGCCACAATCGACGGCGCACAGGATCTCACCTGGCAACCCACCGCCGCATGACCAGCCGGACCACCTTGCCCCAGCCAGCCACAGCGGTCGATCATTCGCGGATGAGACCAGAAGTGCAGGCGTTCGTCGCCGACGGCCAGCTCCCTGACTGGGACACCGACGACGAAGAGGCGGTCGACCGTCGCCATGGCCAACTCGAAGCCATCCCCCGACCGGTGACAGCTACGGAAGCAGCCGCACTTGCCGCATGCTTCGGCCCGGACGACTGCTTTGGCGTCGCCTGGACCCTGCTGCACCTGATCGAGACCGCCCCCGGTCCAACTCCCGACATCCCACGACCAGGACCCGACGCCGACGACTGGCACCACGTCCTCTGGCAGCGCTGGGGAAACCCCGACGACCACGACGCCAACTTGACGCGTTAACCCCGTGCGATGTCTGCGGTTCTTGCCTGGCTTCCAAGGTTTCCGGAGCGAGCCGCGGGTGCCTCTCCAAGGTGTCCGGGAGAGCCTTCCAAGGTGAGCATCAAGGTGTGTACCAGGCTGTCACGCCCGAACCGGGCAGCACCCGCGGGGCCCACGAACTGCGGGCACTCCAACCGGTTCTTGGCCGGCATTCTCCTCAAGTTCGAGCGGCGGCGGGGTCAAGCGGAGGCGGCCTCGCGGCCGTCCGGCCCGCCCCCGCGCGGCGGCGACAGCTGGCAACGACCGGAACGGTGGAACCGACCGACCATCGCCTCTGCCCTGGCCGGGACCGCCCCCGACGGCTCCCCGCCCGGACGCCTGTCGAGCTGAGCACGTGCCGTCGAGTCAGGCATGTGAGGCGACTTCAGGAGGCGAGCACCACTGCGTTCCATGCCTCCCAGATCAAAGTCAGTGGGAGGAAGACGGGGAGGAAGACCCCACCGATGACCCGGAAGGGCGGCCTGCCGTACCCCTTCCACCGGAAGAGCATCGCCGCAGGCCCGAGGAACACCGCGGCCAGAGCGGCGACGATGGGGGGCCCGATGAGGGCCATTGGATCGTCTCTGACGATCATCGGGCTACTTCCGAATGCAACAAGGCCGAGTCCGATCACGAGGAAGCAGCTTCCCGTGATCAGGCGCCCTGCACGCGCCATCCGGGTCACCGGCGCCGTCGTTCCAGTCGGCGCGGCGGTCATGGTCGATGGCCGGGGTGAGTGCGACGGCATCAGTGGCACCGCCGTGATCATGGGCGTGCCGGCGCGCAGAACGGCCAGGGTGCTGTCAACGGTCGGCCGACCGTCTGGGTTCTTGGCGAGGAGCGCGGTGATGAGGGAGGCGAGGACGGGGCCGGCATGCCGCATCGGCGGCGGATCGTGGAGGGCGATCGCGGCGATGGTGGCCGTGGGGGTCTCGCGCCGGAACGGGGAGATACCCTCCACTGCCTCGTACAGGGTCACCCCCAGCGAGAACAGGTCGCCGGCGGCCTGGTCCTGGGCCCCCTGGAAGCGTTCGGGGGCCATGTACTCGACGGAGCCGATGACACCTCCGGTGGTGGTGAGTCTGGTGTCGGTCTCGTGGACGGCGATGCCGAAGTCGGTGAGCAGTACCTGGCCGTCGTCGGTGAGCAGCACGTTGGCGGGCTTGAGGTCGCGGTGCACGATCCCGGCGGTGTGGGCGGCTTTCAGCGCCTTGAGCAGTGCGGCCGTGACCTCGGCTGCGCGTGGGGCGGGCAGCGGTCCGTCGGTGCGTAGGAGCTCTGCCAGGGATCGTCCCTCGACCAGGCGCATCACGATCCAGGGAGTGCCGTCTTCGACGACCACGTCGTGGACAGCGACGATGTGCGGGTGATCGCGTAGCTTGGCGGCGTTGCGGGCTTCCCGCGCGGCCCGCAGCACCCGCTCACGGCGCTCCGCACCGGAATCGGGGGCTGCCTGCTGCGGCCGCGCCCGGCACAGGCTGCGGGACCGAAGCTCGCTGATGGGTCTGCTGGCCCGTCAGGGCCGCATAGACGAAGCTGTCGAGGACCACGACAACGGTCACGTCGTCCACTGGATCCTCGAGCTGCTCGTCACCGACGGCCGTCCCGGCCGGGCGCTCGAGGTGCTCGACAACCTCACCGGTGGGTGGGTGGACGGGCACCCCGAGGATGTCCAGCACCTGCGCCTGTGGCTGCTCGGACAGGCCGGCCGCCATCAGGAGGGCATCGCCCTCGCCACGGCCCTGCCCAGGGACGAACCCGGCCTGTGGGACAGCAGCCTCGCGGACCTCCTCGAAGCGGACGGCCGGGCCGAGGAGGCCATCGCTGTGCTGTGTTCCTCCCCGCACCGCAACGCGGCCGAATCCCTGGCCGGGATTCTGGTGCGCCGGTCGGCCCGCCGAAGCCGTCGCCGTCATCCCCTCCACCGCCGAGCAGCGCGCGGCGTACGAACGGGCTGAACGCCAGTGGAAGGAGGCGGACCCCTGGGGTGTAGCCGCCGCGCTCGCCCGGACGGAGCAGGACGAGAAGCAGCCGGAGGGCCAGGGCCAGCAACGGGCTGCCCCCGACGCCGTGATGACAATCCGCGCGAGAACTGCGCGCCGGTGACGAGCAACGCGAGCGGACGGTGGCGGTGCCGAAGTCCGTCACAGGTCGGCCGGCTTCGAGGGCCGGGGTACGTCAGGCCGGCTGTACCTCGCGGTCACGGGTGCGCAGGCGGGCGGGCGGTGGGGCAGGGCCGGGCAGCCGCTGTCGCCGACCGGGTCGGTGACAGCGTCGAAGAACTCCCGGGCGCATTGTGGCCGGCCGGCCGCCGGATCCGGTCCGGCGGGAGGCGGGGCCGGAGGAGGAGCTTCTGCCGGGGCTTGCGCGCGGGCCGGGAAACCGGGCGGCGTGCGGCGGCAGGGCATTGACACGCAGTCCGGCCGGGCGCGGCGGAGCGGGCGCGGAACTGCCAGGGCGGCCGTAGGTCGGTCGCTGCTGTCGGACGGCGGGGGCGATGGCCGTCGATGACCGGCTGCCCTGTCCCGGACCGGCCCGCTGGGGACCTCACCCGCGACGTCGCGACGTCGGGTCGCGCGAAAGGCCTTGGTGGCGCCGGCGGTTCCTTGGTGCAATGGCTGCCGTGACGACTCCCTTCACGATCCACCGCCCCGAGTTCCTGCGCCTGACGGGTCTGCTCGACCCGGCAGTGCCGGCGGCCAGCGTGTTGTCGACGTGGGACGCGGGCGAGTGGGGGATGGCCGTCGGGGATCTCGCCGACCAGTTCTCCGAGTACCACACGCCGCTGGCGGGTGCGGACCGGGCAGCCCTCCTGGCCCTGGCCGAGGTGTTCGGCGGGTCGGCCAAAGCCGGGGCGGCGCTCCGCTGGTGCCCCGACCCGCAGGCGGACACCGAGCGGTGGTGGGAGGTCGAGGACTCGCCGCGGGCCGCGGCCCTCGCGGGCGAACTGCGCCGGGAGGTCGCACCGGGCCACCCGCTCCACGGCATCGCGCTCACCCCCTGGCTGGAGTGCGGGACCTGCGACGACGTCCTGGTGCGCCTCGACGACGAGAACGCCCTGCCCGGCACGGGCCCCTACCGGGTCGCCGTCGTGCGGCCGACCTGGTCCCGCGGCCCCGAGACCCCGCCGTGGCCCACCACGGCCGTCTTCGACCGGGCACTGGACGCCCTCGACCGGCTCGAGTCCTGCCACCGCACCGCGGACTGAGCCACCGGCTGGCGTCTGCGGCCGACCGAACCCGCCGGGCCACCCGGCCGTGCCCCGGCCGGCGCGGACGCCTGCCCCTGCCGGGCATCGAGCCAGGGCTGCCCCGGCACAGCCCTCGATCAGGCAGGCTGCCGCCGCGCCGGGTCCGGGGGTGTCGTGATCGATCCACTCTCCCACCGCAGTGGTGCCAATCCCACGCAGGACCGGTTCGTGGATACCAGTCGCTGAGTTCCGAGGGCATCGGCACCGGCGTGTCGAGGGCCCTGTACCGGTGCCTCAGGACCGCATTGGCGGAGCCGATATCGTCCTGGCATGACGCATGGGTTCGATATGGTGCGGTCACTCGCTGCGGGTGTTGAAGGCCGCAGGGGTGCCTGGGAGTTCATCCGCGGGTTCGTCGCGAACTGGTCGGAGCCTCTCGATGACGACGACGGCTGGGGCGAGGCGGATCTCGTGGCAGCGGAGGAGAGGCTCGGCGTCCGACTGCCGCTGGCGCTTCGAGAGGTGTATCTGCTACTCGGTCGGCGTCGGGACCTGACCAGCAACCATGACGTCCTGCTCGGCCCGTCCGAGCTGTACGTGGACGAGGCCGGGGAAGCACTGGTCTTCCGACACGAGAACCAGGGGGCTGCTTCCTGGGGGATCCTCCTCGACAGTCTGGTGGACGACGACCCTGCTGTGTTCATCAGGGCCGACTTGGCCGACAAGGCTGCCGAATGCTGGGAGAGCTGGCTGGAGCGGCTGTCCCTGTGCTTCATCGAGATCGTGCTGTCGGAATCCCTGCAGGCCGGCGGCGAGCTCTGCGACTTTCTGAGCGACTTCGACGACCACGGCGTCGACCTGTTGGAACAGAACTGCACCCGGCTGGCGTTCCCGACCTATCCGATGGGTGAGGAAGAGCACCCCATCCGTTGGTTCCTCGGCCGTGACGTGCTCCTGCGTGACGACGACGGCATGGCTCTGCTGGCCCGCGGCCGCACCGAAGCAGCCCTCGACGTAGTACGTGGCCTGCTCCCGGGCGAGTGGCTGAACGACCACCGGTAGATCACGTTCCGACCTTCTGTCGTCCGCCCCGCGCCGGCTGATCGGATTCGCCCGTCCGCGGGAGGCCGGCCGACCGCGGCCTGCGGCTCCGGGCGGGCGCGGGTGGTGGCGAGACGGTAGGAGCCGGTGCCGGTCTCGACGATGCCGCCACCGAAGGTGAGGCGGTCGACGACGGCAGCGCGAGGACGCGGGTCGGTGAAGGTCCTCGTCCGGCCGGACAGGGCTTCGTTCGAGGCGACAGCCACCCGGGCGGGACGCTCCTGGCGCAGCAGCCGGGTGATCAGCTCGTCGGCGCCCGTGGGAGCATGCCTCGGGCGGGGCGGCAGCGACCTCCCCGGACGGACCGAACGAAGGGTTGCTCACATGGGGAACATATCGGCCGAGCGGCGTCGCATCCTGCAGTCGCCTCCGCCCGCGCTTGTCGCGCAGGCGGCGGCGAACCCCGGCGGATCGGTTGCGGTGATCGATCCCGACCTGGTCGGCGACCCCAACGGCTACATCCCGGGGGAAGCGGTCCAGGGCGCCTGGCGGGTCGGCACGGACGGGAAGCTGACCGGGGAGTTCGTGGAGAATCCGAACTACGGCACGCCCAAGGACGACTTCGCCGCGCTCACGGACTCCGAGCACTGGTTGGACTGGCTCGGCCCGCAACCCGCCGTCGCGGTGCGCGACTCCATCGCGGAGATCCTCGACGAACAGGTGTCCGGCGCAACCCTGGAGTGGCTCAAGATCACCGATGTTCCGCGCTACCTCACCGGCGGCCGCCCGCACCCGGACGACGAGGACCGCATGATCGTCACGCGGGCCGGCATCGCCGTGTCCTTCGCTCTCTCCGTCATCAGCCCGGGACGCAAGCGGGAGATCCTCCAGGGCGCGTTCTCCTGGGCCGCCGTCGGACTCGACCGGCCGGGCGAGCGCAAGGACCAGGTCTGGCTCGACCTGCGAGCCGACCTGGACTGGGCCGAGACCGAACTCCGGAACCGGATCTACCACGTCAACCAGTCCCCTGTCTCCGGCCCCACCGCCTGACCGACCAGGAGGCGCCGGACCGGTTGGAACGGGGGGACGTGCAGCCGATGTGGAAGGTCCGCCGGCGCGGTGCGCTCCTGCGCCGTCGGCGGCTGCTGATCGCCCGCCAACTGCGGCCCCGAGGTCTCTGTTCCTGGCCCCGTGCCCTGTGGAACCGCCCCGTCGGCCCCCGAGGACGCGGCCGTCCGCGCCTGCCCTGCCTGCTGCTCATCCGGCCGCCGGTCGTCGTGGACGGCGCAGCGCTTTCAGGTCCATGACGCCGGGGGCTGGCGGCCGGGTGCTGCCGCGGGTGGGGCCGGTGTGCCGGGGCGGGGCCGGTGTGCCGGGGCGGTGGGCCCGGCCCCGGCGGCCGTGGACGGTCGGGGTGTCCGTGTCCCGGGGCGTGACGCAGGGTTTCTTCATCGCCGGCCGGTGGTGGTGGAGGGGTTCCGAGAACGGGATCGGGGCCGGGAGGATCGCGGCCCAGGTGGTCGCGGGTCTGCGCGAGGCGGCCCTGCGCGCCGTCTGCCTGCGGGAGAAGGCCGCCCGGCCGGACGGGGCACGGCCGGACATCAACCCGCACACGCCCGGCAACACCACGTGCTCCCTGGCCTCCATGCTCACCTTCGACAGCCGCGGGGGCCGTCGGCCCGGATCGCTCGGCCGGATCGTCCACACGGTGTCCGCCGGCCATCCGGAACGCATCGAGCCCCGTCGCCGGCGGCTCGGCCGCACCGAGGCGGCCCGGTTGCTGTCGGACGTGGCCGTGGAGGAGGCCGTGCGGTACACGGGCCCCCGGGATGTTCCCGCTCGAACGCGGGGCATGACCGGCCGGGTCGGGTACGGCCGGTGACGGCGTTGCGGCATCGGCCCATCCGGTCGGGGTGACCGTCCTGGCGACGGCCTGTGGGCAATGGAGCGTGTCGCTCCACCCTGCGTCCTAGGGACCTGGACTTCGGACTCGGCGCGCTGGCGGCCCAGGAGGACCTCCCCGCCCCCTTTGGTGCGGCGCCTTCTCCCGGGCGGGTATGGGCAGTGGAGCAGCCGGTGGCTGGCGAAGGGTGGGGCGGACGTGGTCAGACGCATCGTCGGTGTCGTGCTGGGGCTGGTGCCGGCCGGGATCGGCACGTTCTTTCTTGTCCTGGGCCCTCTCCGGGGCCGGCTCGTTTCCCAGCCGTTCTGCCTGGCGGCGGTGTTCTGCGCGGCCGCGCCGTTCTTCGACGACGCGGACGGTCCGGGCAGCGGCGACGGTGGGATCGGGATCGGTCTGTGAACAACCTCCCGGGGTACACCCCTCCGCAGCCGGACGGGCCGGGCCGGAGGGGCCCGGCGGCGGTGCCAGGACGACGGCACCACGGCCGCCGACGGAGCCGGCCGGCCCGCTCAGGCGGGCGAGCCGGACCAGATTACGTTCTTGCGCTGCGCCCCGAGCCCGTGGTCGATCCCGACGGAGAACGGGTCGGCCGCGCCGGCCGGCAGCGCGTACGCAGACACGCCGGTGGCCTCCTCGCCGGGCGCGAGGGAGCCGGGGAGGATCTTCATCCGGCTGCTCCCGTCGATCAGCGTGAAGACGGGACCGCCGAAGGCGTCCCTGACGAACGGCAGCCCCGCCCCTTCGAGCGAGACGCCCTGGGACCCGGTGTTGACGACGGTGATCCTCACCTGGACGATCTTGGCGTTCTTGGGGGCCTCGAAGACGGTCGTGCTGGGGACATAGCGCTCCGGCGCGGCCATGGTGACCTTCAGCCCGTCCGGGTACGTGTAGGACTGGCCGAACGACAGACGCCTGGCCCTCTCATCCGCAGCCGCCTTCTCCCGCTCGGCCGCGATCCGCTGCCGCTCCGCCTCGAGCCGCTGATTCTCGGCCTCGGCCCGTTCCTTCTCCTGGGCCGCCCTCGTCGCGGCGGCCTCGATCGCGGCTTCGGCCCGGACCCGCGCGGCTGCCTCCTCCGCCTTCCGTTCCTCGTTGACCGCCCGCAGCTGCGTCACGACGAACACGCCGGCACCGGTCGAGACCAGCAGACCGGTGATGCCCAGGACCACGCCCGCGAGTGCCGCCGCACGGTTGGTCGCGAGGCCCTTGCGCACCTGCCCCAGGCCGACGGCCCCCAGGATCACGGCGAGCAGGGCGGGCAGCCAGGACACCCAGAACAGGATCACGGCCAGGCTCAGTGTGGAACCGACGATCCCGAGCACCATGGCCGCGGTCCCCAGCCCGTTGCGGGGCGGCGGCACCGGCATCGGGTACGGGGCCCAGGACGGCGGAAGCGCCGCGAACGCCGGGGCCCCACCGCTGCCGGTGACATCGCCCCGGTCCGATCCCGGCGCGGTCCACGGGTCGTTGCCGGTCGTGTCCTCCACGGACCGTGTGTCAGTCGTGTCCTCGGACCGCGGGCCGGTCGTGTCCTCCACGGGCTGCGGGCTGTCGGGCGGGGCGGGAACGGTCATGCGAAATCCTTCACGCACGTGGAGACGAGGAGCGTCTGTCGGCTTCGGGGCCGAAGTCCGCCCCGATCCGGCGACTGCAGCGCCCCGACGTCCGCACGGCCGTCACCCGGGCAGGAAGAACCGCACGTCAGAGGCTGTCGCAGGACACCGGAAGCACCGGCGGGTGATCAACATACAGGGTGCCGGGAAACAGCCCGCCACCGACGGCCCGCCGGACCCGGGACACCCGCCGCCGCCGTCCCCTGGAGGATCACCACGGCCTGCGGCAACCCCGTCCCTCGCCCGCCGACCCCGGCCTGCCGCCGGCAGCACGGCCCGGATCCGTCGGAAAGTCAGGTCGGGAGCACGTCGGCCCACAGTCGTGCCGTCGGCGTGAGCGGCGGCGGGGGCCCGGTGTGCCGGAGGTGGGCCAGGGCTTCCGTGGTGCGGCCGAGGTCGATGAGGCAGCCGGCCGGCTCGTGGCGGTTGGTCCGGTCGGACGGTTCGAGGGCGGCGACGGCCTCCAAGGGGCGAGCAGACGAGCTTCTCCGAAGGCGCCGTTGTCGGGCCCGCTGGCACTGAGACCTCCTCGTCCATTCGCCCGCCCTTGCCCGTGTCGGTCGGTTGAGGAGTCTGGTTGCGGTCGACCGGGCGGATGCGGTGGTACTCCGACATGAGTAGAGACGCCGAGGTCATCGTGCTCGCCCGTTGGTCGGACGAGGTGATGGAACCACTGACGCAGGACGACCCGGAACGCACATGGCGAGGCCGCTTCGTCCCGACAGCGGGGCACTGGGGCTACGAGTTCGGGTGGGCCCTGGAGTTCGAGAAGATGCGTGCCCGCAAGGGCCTGCTCAGGCACCTGGAGTCGCTGGCGTGGCCGCATCCGCATACGGTGCAAGTTCTGCTTCGCGACCAGGACGACGACTGCTTCGGACTATGGATGTTCCAGGCGGGTCGGCTGGTGGAAGTCACCATTGCGCGCACCGGGCGCTTCCACCGGCCGGCACCGCCCGATGAGGACTTCGGACCCGACCCGGGCATGCTGCTGCGCACGGACCGGAACACGGATCTGCCCGCGCAGACCCCAGAAGCACACCGCGACACCCGCTCACCCTGGTAGACCGGCTCCGCAGACGTCAGGGCTGTCGACGCGCGCCTGTTCAGCGAACTGCACCATCAGACCGATAAGCACGGAACGATACGTCTCACTGCAGACGGAACCACAGGCGGATCACGGCCACGGCGACCCGGGCCGTGGAGGCACTGGTGCCGCGCCCGGGCCATCGCCACACCCGGCTGGGACCGACTCGTTCCGATCGGACAACGGCAGCAGTCGACGGACAGCCCGCGCACCGACCCCGCCCAGCGGCTCCCCGTACTCACCCTGCGCGAGGGCGGACTCCGGTCACGCCGGAACAGCCGGGCTTCGTTCCGGGCGGAGGCCGACGGACTCCACCCGCCGCACGACCGGGTCCGCCGGCCCGTCAGATCCTTCCCACCCGTTGGGCCGTCGGCCCCGCAGGAAAATCTTCGGCACGACCGGGGCCGGGCAAGCCGTTTTCTGATCGGTCGGCCGCAAGATTTCCTGTTTCCCGGGGACAGGGGCAGTGTCGGCCATACCCGGAAGCCACACTCCCACAGCACCGGCACCCGGCCCCTGTGACCACAGTGCGTCAGGCGTCCCGACCGGCCCGGCCTGCCCGGCGGGCGAGATGGAGGTGACGTTCGGTCACGGCGGGAAGCCGGCGACCCGGACCGCGTCCGGGGTGGCACGGGGGGAATCCGGGGCCAAGGCCGCCGTCGGCCGGACAACCACGCGGCGAACCGACTGACTGGCAGGCACGGCGCAGCATCCGGGCCTGCACGGTGTCCGTGTTCAGTAGGCGACGTCGATCGCTTCGATACCGGTGAACTCGACCTCGAGGCCTGCGGCGCGTCCGCCCTGCCTGAAGTAGACCTCCTGGAAGCCCTCCGCCATGATCTCGCGCAGCTTCTCCTCCCCCTCCTCCTTGTCCTGGGCGGCGAAGAGGCGCTCCGCGTAGGCCGGGGGAAGACGGACCGTCAGCGGACGCAGGCGGGCCGAGTCGCTGGTGCCGGCCGGGGCGGTGAAGCCGAAGTAGGCCCGCACCTCCACCGTGATGCCGCCGGTGCCGGCGGCCCGCCGGCGGGCCTTGCGGCGGACGCCGGGCTGCCACACCTTGTGCAGTTCGCGTTCCAGGGCCTCGTGGAGCGCGGCGCGGGGGTGTTTGCGCTGGCCCTTGAGGTAGCGCTCGACAGTGCGTCGGCTCACGCCCAGGCGCGCGGCCGCGACGGCCGTGTCGCCCTTGACGGCCTTGACCAGGGCCCGCATCCGGGCCTGCGCGGATTTCGGCAGCGGCCGGGTGAAGTGCTTGGGCGCGGCCCGGTCGAGGGCGTCGCCGATCTCCTCCATGGCGCTCTACTTCCCCTCGACGGCGGTGGTGTCGTGGCCCTTGATGTGGCGGGCCGGGTTGATCGGCTGCTCGCCCTCCAGCCAGTCCACGACGGTCAGCATGCTCTGGACGCCCTCGACCTTCGACAGGCCCGGGGTGGCGCCGAGGCGGAAGGTGCCGGGGAGCACGCCCTTGCCCGAGCCGGTGAGCGGCAGGAAGTCCAGCGGGCCGGGGCCGGGGCTGGCGTAGACGACGCAGTCGTTGTTGACGCCGAGCGGGTAGCGGCCGTTCGCGCGGGCGACGTTGGCCATCTTGCGGTGCATGTTCACGCGGGCCTTGGCGATGACGGCGGCCCGGATGTCGGGGCGCCACGTCGGGCGTTCCAGTGCCGA
Source organism: Streptomyces sp. XY431 (assembly GCF_001279805.1). Lineage (NCBI taxonomy): Bacteria > Bacillati > Actinomycetota > Actinomycetes > Kitasatosporales > Streptomycetaceae > Streptomyces > Streptomyces sp. XY431. The sequence continues at coordinate 7,922 of NZ_LGDO01000011.1, read as the reverse complement.
CCAGGGCTCGCCGGGCCGGTAGTCCAGGCCCTGCGGGCGCTCGCGGAGTTTGCCGATGCCGAACTTCACCGTCGACTTCACGGCAGAGAGGACCATGGCGATCTGGTGGTGGCGCCAGGCGGCTGCGGCGAGCGGGTCGTCGGCCATCTGCGCCAGGTGCCCCAGGCCTTCGGCGGCCAGGGCCCGGCGCAGGGCGTCGAGGTCCTCGCCCGCGTCCTTGAGGAGGCGGTGGGCGGTCATCGCGGCGAGGAAGGCGCGCTCGTCGGTGTCCTTGTCGACCGGGATGCCGGCCTCGGTCATGGTGGTGACGTAGGCCTCGCGCAGGCGGTCGTGCCAGGGGTCGAGGTAGGCGCCGGACTGCTCGCGCAGGTAGGCCTCGATGGGGGCGACGTCGTGGCCGAGCTCGAGGGCGTAGGCGACGGTGGGCGTGGCGTACCAGGCCGGGCCCGTCGGGGGCCGGCCGGTGGGGGTGAACGGGGAGGGCAGGCGCGGGTCGGTCGGGATGTGGGACAGGTCGACCAGCCAGGAGCCGGGGACCTTCCTGTCGAAGGCGGGCCGGTGGACGTGGACCGGGCCCGAGAGTCCGACCGCCAGGCGGCTCGCGGCCGCGAGGTAGGCGGTGTTGATGTCGATGCCCACCGCGAACGGCTCCAGCATCTCCGCCTCCGAGAGGGTCTCGACCGGGCGGATCCACTGGTAGGACTCCTCGTCCAGGAACCCCCCGTCCCAGCCCTGCGCCGCCGGATGCTCGGCCGGGACCTCCGGCGGCGCCGCCCGGACCACCTCGGTCAGCGCGCCCGGGTTGGGCCCCGACACCCACCCTCCCGTGGCCTCGTCGCGCACCGCGCGGGTCGGCGGGCGCAGCGCGGTCATGAGTTCCAGGCCGCAGGTGGCGGTGGAGCCGCGGGGGGTGATGACGCGTTGGGCGTAGATGCCGAGGACGCGGGCCAGGTCCGGGGCGGGGAGCCGGTCGGCGTCGCCCCAGGCGCGGGTGTCCAGGGCGCGCCAGGGCAGGACGGCGAGCTGCACGCACTGACGGCGTCCGTCCTTGACGGGCCTGTAGATGCGGGCCCATGGGCCGAAGCCGCGGCGGGTGAGCTGCCACTTGGAGCGGGCGAGGGCCTTGACGACCTTGTGGTCCTCGGGCAGGCGCTGGGAGCGTCGGGTGGCCGGGTCGTCGTCCAGGGTGTCCGGCAGGCCGAAGCGGGCGGCGGCGGCCGCGGTGAGGACGATCAGCGGGTCGGAGTCCTTGCCGTTGCGGTGCAGGCGTGCGGTGCCCAGGCCGGACTCGCCCAGTGCCCAGGTGACCAGTTGGGCGAGGGTGGTGGCCGGGCATTCCAGGACGAGGCCGCCGACCCCGTGGGCGGTGCCGTCGCCGTCCAGTACCGCGAGCGGCCCGTTGGGGAACTGGCCGTCGAAGTAGGGGGCCGCCGGGCGTGCGGCGCGGCGAAGCGCCGGGGTGCCGGGGCTGGCCGCTGCGGGCCGGGCCGGCGGGGCGGAGGGCGTCTGGGGGGCCGCTGCGGGCGTCTCCTCCACCGATGCGGCGGGCAGCGGATCGGCCTGTGCCGGAGCGACCGGGGTGGGTGAGAGGGGCGAGGTGGACGCCGGTGTGAAGGCCGCCGGGACTTCCTCGACGGTCGAGGCGGCCGGGGTCGGGGCCGGGTACCGCTGGGCCCAGCCCTCCAGCAGCCGGGCGTATGCCTCCAGGCGCGGCGGCCTCGGGGCACTGCGGCCGTTCTCGTAGTTCTTCACTGTCTGCACCGTCGAGCGCAGTGCTTTCGCCAGCTGTGTCTGTGTGACGGCGGCGGCTTCCCGAAGGCGCACCCGCTCGGCCGGTTCCGGCAGCTGGGGGGCCGAGTCGTTCAGTAGCGCGTCCACCGCCGCGAAGAGCTCTTCCTGCGTGGGCATCAGGATCCCACCTCCTCCCCCCGAGGCTAGACCATTTTTAACCCTGACATCAACTCAAGGAACGCGTGTCGTGGTTCCCATATAGCCTTTTCTGCAAAGGGTTTGCATCAAGATGGCACGTGCTTCTCGGTCGGCTGTCTTATTCCTGAGGTACCTTCTCTCGGAGCGGCGCTCCCGGCTCTCGGTCGCTCACCGCCCGCCGTCCGTTCCCCTTGCCCGGCACGGGCGGGCACCCGACGTCCGCGGCCGGGAGCGCACTGCGGTGCCCACCCCGGCCCCGCTGGGATCAGGCGGGGACGCGCAGACCGCAGGCGGCGGCCAGGGCGCTCAGGCGGTCCGCGTGAAGCGCGGTGAAGAACCGCGCACCGGGCCCGGCGTCCGCCAGGCGGCGGTAGCTCGCCGCGGCGAGCAGGGTGGAGCGCAGCGGGGCCGGGATGCGGAAGGTCTCCCGCGCTCCGTGTCGGGCGACGGGCCCCGGGCCCGGCGAGGCCGTCCTCGGCAGGGCCAGTTCGTCGCCGTCGGGGGTGAGGTCCTGCAGGCGTGCGCCGCGCAGACGGTGCGGTGAGGCGCCGGTGGCCCAGGCCGCGGTGAGTGCGGCGGCGTAGAGCGGGTGGGCGACGTGGCGGCGGATCCTCTCCAGAACCACGGCCGGGGGCCGGAGTGCGGCAGGAAGGTCCCGGTCCGGGACCAGGATCCGCCCGCGGGCGCGGGCCGGCCCGGCCGGAGCACAGGGTGTGCGGACAGCGGGTTCGTGGAAGGCCGCGCCGAAATCCCTTGGCGCCCTGACCAGGTTGTCTGCGATCCTCGGACGCGTGCCAGCTCGTAACCGCCGTCTGCCGCGGCACCTGTCGTGGCCGCTCACCTCAACGGACATCTGCTCCGCCCTCGGTGAGACGCCCTCCAACGCCCTCCAGCTCGGCTTCTTCGACCACCACTGGACGGACAGGACGCTCCTCAAGGCCAGGTGGGTGCCACCGACCGGCTCGAACTACGGCACCGGCCTCCCTCCCGACTGGTGGTCGAGCGTCTGGATCACCGTCGGCCCCATCCCGAGCAGCGAGCGGGCCACCGCCCACCAGGTCCTGCGCGAACAGGCACTCCCCGAGCTCCGAACCTGGGTGGGAAAGGCCCGGAACGGCTCCGAAGCGTGGGCGCTGAGCAGGCACAGCATCGCCTGGCGGTACGTCGACCAGTCCCTGGACCTCAGCCACGACCAGCAGCCGTACCAGCCGGTCAAACTTCGCTCAGACGCCGTCAAAGTTCGATGAGACGGGTCAAGCACCGCAGTTTGCGAATGGAGCTGTTGGTTTGCGTCCCGTCTTGGTGGGCCTGGTCCCGGTCTCAAATGACCTGGTCCGATTCGCTCGTCGTCTCAGATGATCTGGTCCGTTGGTGCTGCTGTCGGTGAGGGGTGGCAGGCTGCGCCCATGAGTTATGACCTTGCTGTGTGGGAGGGCGAGCGGCCGGCGGATGACGCCGCTGCGGCCCTGTGCTTCACCGATCTGTACGACCGGTACATCGACACGGAGGAGCCTGCGGTTCCCCAGGTGGAGCGAATAGCGGCCTTCGTTGCGGCGCTCTTGGAACGGTGGCCGGATCTCACCGAGGACGAGGACGACATCTCGCCGTGGTCGACGGGTCCCCTGATCAGGGAGGCCCGCGGCCCGCTGATCTACTTCCCCATGCGCTGGTGTCAACGCTCTCTGGAATTTGGTTCTGGATCACTTTCCGTGCCAGGGCCACGGAGGGTCACCGAAACCGCGATCATGAACCCTCCTCCAAGACCTCTGGTTCCACCGAGCCGACGACGTCGTGCTCGACACCATCGTCATCCGAGACGAGCTGGTGACCGTCCAGGCCGCCGCGACGACCAGCGTCATGCGGCTTGGAGGACGCGTTTGCGCAGGAGGTCGAAGTTGGCGCGGCCGAACATCTGGCGTTTCAGCATCTTAAAAGTTACGTGGAATCTGCCGGGGTGATCATGTCTCTCCGGTGCAACCACGGACTTGGGAGATGTGTTGAGTGGCACGACGGTGCTGATGGAGAAGTGGCCTGTGCTCGGCAGGCATGAGCAGGCGGCGACCTGGCTGACGATCTGGACGGATCTCGGACGTGCGCCCCGCACGATCGATGCCTATGCCCGCGGGCTGGCCGAGTACCTGGTGATGTGCGAGCGGGAGGACGTCGACCCGGTCACCGCGAACCGCGCCCACATCGCCCTGTTCGTACGTGAGTTGACGTCGCGGCCGCACCGTCGGGGTGCGAACGTGGTGGCGATCGACTCGGGCGCCGGGCTGGCGAACGTCACGATCCAGCAGCGCCTGGTGCCGGTCCGCTTGTTCTACGACTTCCTAATGGAGGAAGGTCTGCGGGAGTCGAACCCGGTGGGCCGGGGCCGCTACACCCCTGGGCGACAGCGGGGCGGGCGACAGCACGGACTGGTACCGCGGCTGACGAAGCTGCCGTGGATCCCCAGCGAACAGCAGTGGCTGGGGATCCTGCAGGTCGCGCGGGCGGAGCCGGTCCGCAACCGGGTGATGCTGGCTCTGGCCTACGATGCCGCGCTGCGGCGGGAGGAGCTGTGCTCGCTTCGGACCGACGACCTCGATCCGGCCCATCGGACGCTGAGGGTGCGGGCGGAGACGACGAAGAACCGGCTGGAGCGGGTGGTGCCGTACTCGGCGTCGACCGGCGTGCTGATGTCGGTCTACCTCGCCCACCGGGCCACGATCAGCCGGGCCAGGGGGCCGCTGTTCCTGTCGGAGTCCCGGCGCAACCACGGGCAGCCTCTGACCCTGTGGACCTGGTCGAAGGTGGTCCGCCGGATCGCCCTGGAGGCCGGTGTCCCGCGGTTCTCGACCCACACCACCCGGCACCTGTGTCTGACCGATCTGGCTCGGATGGGCTGGGAGTTGCACGCGATCGCGACCTTCGCCGGCCACCGCAACACCGATTCCACGCTCCAGTACATCCACCTGTCCGGCCGGGACCTGGCCGACAAGCTGGCCCGCGGCATGGAGCACATCCATGCCTGGCGCATACAGATGCTCACCTCTGCGGACGGCGCGACGGCGGAGGTGCCGCGGTGACCGCACCACTGCCGGCCGTCGCCGCCGAGGACGGGGCCGGACGCTGGTCCTGGCCGATCTCCCCGCCCCGGGACAACGCCCCGGTGGCGGTGCGACCTGCCGAGGCCAGGGCCGTGGCCGACCTGGGCATGCACAATCTGCGGCGACTGCAGTACCACGACCCGTCCGCGCCGGGCTGGCGCGTGATCGCGCGGCTGCTGGCTCCGCTGGAGGCGGTCAACGCCGCACTGGACTCCCCACCCACCCCGCACCGCCGACGGGCCATGCTCGATGTGGTCGCGGTGCTGCTGACGCGGTGCGCGGAGACCGGCAGGACCTTCTGGGGCTGGACCGAGGAGGAATGGTTCCACCTGCTCGGCCGCACTCAGGCCGAGTTCCGCCAGCACGCGCCCGCCTGGGCAGGCGACGAGGTCCGCCCCTATCTCGCGGCGCACGCCTACCTGCTCGGTGGCTTCAACGAGTTCCACCGGCTCGGCAGCTTCCAGCGGCTCACCCTGGCCTGGCGGATCTTCGGACGCGACCGCGTCAACGGCGAGGTCGCACGACTTCGTACGGTCCTGGGCGCCTGGGGCTACCGGCTCGGCCGGGACGAGGACACCCTGCTCCCGATGGCGGCCTGCCAGCTGTTCCTGCTCAACCGCAGCCCGCACCTTGAAGACCTGGACACCGCTCTGTTCGACCGGATCCGCCGCGACGGGCTGCTGGAGGGCAGCCGGCTGAACACCCTGCACGCGATGCAGCGGGCGGTCGCCGAGCTCGGATTCTGTGATCCTCCCCGTCCCGGCACCGGCCGTCACTCGGCCCGAGCCAGTGGCGGCGCGCCGATCTGGGAACAGTGGGCCGACCGCTGGCACGCCACCTCGACGCTGACCCCGCGCGTTCGCGGCGGCGTCCGCTCGAACTTGCTCAAGGTCGGCCGGTGGATCGCCGCCGAACAGCCCGACGCCGCCGATCCGGCCGACTGGACCCGGCAGACCTGCGCTTCGTGGATTGCCGCACTGGACCGGATGAAGGTCGGCGACTACGTCCAGCGCACGACCGGGCTGGGCGACCGTCTCGGCAAGCCGCTGGAAGCGCCCAGCAAGGCCGCACAGATCACCGCGCTGCGGACGTTCTTCCGCGACTGCCAGGAATGGGAGTGGCTGCCCCGCCGCGTCGACCCCATTCGCGCATTGGCGATCCCCCGCAGCATCACCGCCCTCCTCGGACCCGACCCCAGGGTGATCGCCGACGAGGTCTGGGCGAAGCTGTTGTGGGCGGGCCTGAACCTGGAACCCGCCGACCTCCCCCAGACCCGCTCCGGGCATTTCTACCCCTTCGAACTGGTCCGCGCGGTCACACTGACCTGGCTGTTCTCCGGACAACGCAGCAACGAGATCGCCCGGCTGAAGGTGGGCTGCATCCGCTGGCAGCACGACGGGACAGCGATCGCCGGCAACTCGCAGCAGGTCCTGGCCCGCGACGCGGTCTGCCTGCTCGACGTCCCCACCCACAAGACCGGCACCGCCTTCACCAAACCGGTCGACCCGATCCTCGGCCAGGCCGTCGACGCCTGGCAGGCCGCCCGCCCCGACCAGCCGAAGTTCACCGACCGCCGCACCGGCGAGCTCGTCGACCCGCTGTTCGCGATCCGGGCCCGCCGCGTCTCCACCAGCTACATCAACAACACCATCATCCCCATGCTCTGCCGCAAGGCCGGAGTCCCGACCGCCGACATCCGCGGCAACATCACCAGCCACCGCGCCCGGTCCACCATCGCCAGCCAGCTCTACAACGCCAAAGAACCGATGACCCTGTTCGAACTGCAGGCCTGGCTCGGACACCGCTCCCCGCAATCCACCCAGTACTACGCGAAGATCACACCCACCACCCTGTCCAAGGCCTACTCCGAAGCCGGCTACTTCGAGCGCAACGTGCGCACCATCGAGGTCCTGGTCGACCGCGACGCCGTCGCCTCCGGCGCCGCCGCGGCCGGCGAACCCTGGCAGCACTACGACCTCGGACACGGCTACTGCAGCTACACCTTCTTCGAGCAGTGCCAGCACCGCATGGCTTGCGCACGCTGCGACTTCTACACGCCGAAGGACTCCACGAAGACCCAACTCCTGCAAGCCAAAAGCAACTTGCAGAAGTTGGCCATGTCCATCCCGCTGACCGACGACGAGCAGGCAGCTGTCGAGGACGGCCAGGCGGCCCTGGACCGGCTGCTCGACCGCCTCGCCGACACGCCTACTCCGGCTGGCCCGACACCACGCGAACTGGACGTGCCAGCGACGGCCCGCCTTCTGCCGCTTGTCGATGTCCGCCAGGGCGGGACGGGCTCCGCATTGCGCTGATATCGGAGTGCGCACAGGCCCGGGAGAGTGTCACAGTCACTGCCGTGACCTTGATGAACGTGCTCGTCGACTTCGCCCGAACCGGCCGGATCGGCCCGCTTCACTGCGGAATGCACTTGACCGAGGCTGAGGACCTCCTCGGTCAAGGGCGCCCGCACCCCGCCCACGTCATGAAGGGGCCCGATATCGACGGCTATCCGTACTCCTGGGGCGGACTCAAGTTGGACGTCACTCAGCGGGCAGTCAGCGGCATCTGGATCCATCTCTGGCCCGGTTCGACCGCGAAACTCCCCTCTCTCGTCCTGCCCGAATCAGAGTCGTTCGAGGCCACCGTGCTCCGCGAGGAACTGGTCACAGCCCTGGACGCCGCAGGTTGTGAGCACTATGTCAACGACACTCTCACGTTCGGCCAGCAGTCCAGCATCCTCACCCGGCCCTCTGACGTCTGCGCGGTCTTCAGTCTCCCTGGCCGGGACAACCACGTTCCTCACCGAGACCGCCACTACCTCGACGTGATGCACAAGCACACGGCTTGACATCGCTGATTCCACAGAATGATCTTGTTGTTGTGGCCCTCGACGGCGCCGGA
>NZ_LGDO01000010.1:0-30965 GCF_001279805.1 Streptomyces sp. XY431 | reverse complement strand
GGGTGGGGGAGTGGGGCAGGGGCGGGTGGTGCGCTCACCGCGCGGCCCGCGACCCCGCCAGGTCGTAGAGGTAGTGCATGAGCGCGAGCAGCACGTCCCGTCCGGACTCGCGGACCCGGGCGTCGCACGCGACGATCGGGACCTCGGGCGGCAGGTCCAGCGCGAGCCGCAGCTCCTCGTCCGGGTGGGCGGGCGCGCCGGGGAAGGCGTTGGCGGCGACCACGAACGGCACGCCGCGGTCCTCCAACCGCCCGATCACGTCGAAGCTGACCTCCAGCCGACGGGTGTCGACCAGCACCACCGCGCCCAGGGCCCCTTCGAACAGGCCGTTCCACAGGAACCAGAACCGCTCCTGCCCGGGGGTGCCGAAGAGGTACAGCACCAGCTCGTCGCTGATGCTGATCCGGCCGAAGTCCATCGCGACCGTGGTCTCGGACTTCCGCTCGATCCCGGCCAGGTCGTCGACCTCCGCCCCGGCCTGGGTCATCGTCTCCTCGGTGGTCAGCGGACGGATCTCGCTCACCGCGCCGACCAGGGTGGTCTTGCCGACGCCGAAGCCGCCGACGACGACCACCTTGACGGCCGCGGTGGCCGAGTCCGGCAGGAGATCCTCGTCGGCCGGCCCGCGCACCGTGTCAGAGGCGCTGAAGTCCATGCATCACCGCCTCCAACAGGGCACGGTCGGGGAGAAGCGCGGCCGGGACGGAGGCGCGCGCCTCGACCCGCTCCTCGGCCACGAGGTCGGCCAGCAGCACGGTGACCGCGCTGACCGGCAGTCGCAGGTAGGCGGAGATCTCGGCCACCGAGAGCGGCGATCCGCACAGGCGCAGGATCGCCGCGTGCTCGGGCGGCATCGAGGGGGTGGGCTCCGCACGGGAGACGATCAGCGTGACCAGGTCCAACGCGGCCCGTCCGGCCGGTTGGGTGTGGCCGCGCGTGATCACGTAGAAGCGTTCCGGGGCGTCCTCGCCCCAGTCCCGGCCGGCTGTGCTCATGCGACGGGCTCGCCCCTTCGGGGAGGCGTACTGAGGTGTTCGCCGATCCGGGCGACCAGGTCGCGCATCCGCTGGCCCATCAGCCCGGCGTCCACGCCCTCGTCGGCCAGTACCGCGAGGAAGGCCCGGGCGCCGGCCGCCATCAGGTAGAAGAAGCCGCCGCCCATCTCGATCACCACCAGCCGCATCCGGCCGTCCCCGTGCGGGAACTCGTGGCCCACGGCCGCCGCCAGGCTCTGCAGACCGGCGCAGGCGGCGGCGAGCCGGTCGGCGGTGTCGGTCTCGGTGCCGTGCTGGGCCATGCGCAGGCCGTCCGCGGAGAGCACGATGACGTTCCGGACGTGCGGGACTTCGTCCGCCAACTGCTTGAGCAGCCAGTCCATGTTGGTCCGTGGCTGAATCACCGCTCGTCCCTCCCCGTCGTGTCCCCGTTGTCGTGGTCGGCCGCGCCCGTGCCGTTGACCCCTTCGGTGAAGGCGGCCAGCCAGAGGCCCGGCTGCACCGCCCCCGCCGGGGTCGAGGGATCGGCACCGGACCGGCCGGGTGGGCCGCCGAACCCGTCGCCCCGGCCGGTCGGGCCCGGTGAGCCGTTGGAGCCGGCCGAGCCGTTCGAGCCCGTCGAGCCGTTGACTGCCGATGCGCCGTTCGGGCCGGCCGTACCGTTCGCGCCCGCCGCGCCGCCCCTGGTCGCCGCCCGGCCGGTGGTGCCGGTGGAGCGGGCGGTGGTGGTGCGGGTCGTCGGGGTGACGCCGATCCGGGCCGTCGGCGCGGCGTGCCGGCGCCGACGGGGCAGACCGGTGGCGGTGCGCTCGGTCACCACCGGGACGTCCTCCCCACCGCTGAGCGGCCCCGGCAGCGAGCCGGAGAGCGGCCGCCGCGGCGGTGGCGAGGTGTGCGGGCGGCGGTCGTCCACCGGCTCCGGACCGGACGAGCCGGTGACACCGATGCCGTGGGCGCGCCCGGTCGCGGGCGCGGTGGTGATCAGCTCCTGCGGCACGACCAGCACCGCCCGCACCCCGCCGTAGGCCGAGGGGCGCAGCGAGACCTGGAAGCCGTACGCCCGGGAGAGCCGGCCGACGACGGCGAGGCCGAGCCGGGGGGTCTCACCGAGCTCGTTGAGGTCGATGCCGGCCTGCGCCTCCAGCAGCATCCGCTCGGCGCGGGCCCGGCCCTCCTCGCTGAGGCTGAGCCCGCCGTCCTCGATCTCGATCGCGATGCCGGTCTGCACCTCGACGGCGGTCAGGTGCACGCTGGTGTGCGGGGGCGAGTAGCGGGTGGCGTTGTCGAGGAGTTCGGCCACCGCGTGGATGAGCGGCTCGACCGCCGGGCCGACCACCGCCACGTCGGAGACCGGGTGCAGCTCGACCCGCTGGAAGTCGAGGATCCGCGACATGCCGCCGCGCAGCACGCTGTACAGCGGCACGGCCCGGTTCCACTGCCGGCCCGGCCGCGCGCCGCCGAGGACGGCGATGCTGTCGGCCAGGCGGCCGATGAGGGCGTTGCCGTGGTCGACCAGCAGCAGGTCGTCGAAGACCGCGGGGTCGTTGCCGTGCCGGTGCTCCATGATGCGCAGCTCGGCGGCCTGCCGGTGGACGATCGCCTGCACACGGCGGGCGATGTTGACGAAGGAGCGCCGTGAGGACTCGCGCAGCGCCTCCTCGTTCTCGACGGTCTCCAGTACGGCGCGCAGCAGGGTCTGCTGCGCGGTCCGGAACTCCGCGCCGACCGTGACGTCCTGGAGGGTGTACGCGTTGACCACGTCCTCCAGGCCCTCGCCGTGGGTGAGCCGGGTCATGGCGGCGGGCAGGACGGACTTGGCCAGTCGGATGTACTCGGTCTCCTGCCGGGTGAGCCGGCGGATCAGTTCACCCTCGCGCTGGACGGCCCGCGCGCGCAGTTCCTCCGTCGCCCGGCCCCGGCGGGCGGCCTCGGCGGCGACCAGGACCACGGCCAGGGTGCCCACCGCCGCGCAGACGGCGACGGGGAGGCGCGAGTCGGGGGTGGCCGCGGCCACGGCGACGGCGGCGACGGCAGCCGTCACGACGGTGGGCAGGAGCCAGACGAGCACGGGGGCGGAGCGCCGGCGTCCGGGTGACGAACCAGCACCAAGCATTCAGCATCCTCAAACGATCGGAAGAGTGGGGGGACGGGACGGGCGGGCGGCCGGTGGGCCTGAGGGTTCGGAGCGGTGCGGTGGGCGGTGGCGCGCGGGTGGTGCGCGGCACGGTGGGCCTCCGCCGTGCGGCGCCCGGGGACGGTGGGCGCGCGCCGGTGGCAGGACCTGGTCGTGCGGTCCGCTGCCGCTGTCTCTCCTCTCCGCCGCCGGTGGCCGGGACGGCCGCCGGGTCGTGGTTGCTCGCTGGGCGGCCGGTCGGTGCCGCGGTCGGTCCGGCCCGCCGGGACTCCGCCGTGGCCGTGCGTCGCGCGCACCGGAGGGAACGGTCCGGCCGGACCTCCGGACCCGTCGCCGGGCCGGTGATGGCACCAGGTTTACCGCGCCCCGTACGCCCCGAACCGGCGCTCGCCCCCGGTTCGCCAATGCGAGCGGTCTCCGGGTGAACTTGCCCCGAGCAAGGGCCACTTCGTGCTAGGGCCCGGATCCGGGCGGTGGGCTGCGGCCCCGGGGCGTCAGCCCGGGCCGGACCGCGTCCACCGAAATGATGAGCCGTCGAGGCCCCGGTGTCCGGGTGACGGCGGTGGGCCCGCTCGACCGGCGGGAGGGGGCCGGGAGCCGGGAGGCAGCGGGCGGGCGCGAGGGTCAGGCGGGGCGGACGGCGCGGGGGCCGGTCACGGTGGCGCCGAGTGCGGTGACCCGGGCGCGCAGGCCCCGGTCCGCCGTGACGACCAGGCAGCTCCGTCCGGGGCGGGCGGCGAGGGCCGCCGCGACGAGTACGACGATCAGGTCGTCACCACTGCCGGGGGCGGCCTCGACGCGTACCTCGGGTGTGGCCGTGACGCCCCGGGCCGCGCCCTCGACGACGAGCAGCACCTCCAGCGGACCGGTCCGCGCCCAGGCCGGGACGTCGGCCCGCTCGCCCGGGACCCCGTGGCCGGCGACGGGCGCGAGCGCGTCCCGCAGCCGCTCGGCCGCACCGTGCCGGTCGCGCCACCAGCCGTCGGGCACCGAACCCACCACGTTGGCGCCGTCCACCACGAGCAGCGGCAGCCCCGGGACGGCCTCGCCCGTCTCGCTCTCACCCATGGCGGGCCAGTCTGTCACGAACCCGCGGGGCGGCAGCGGGCCCGGCGCGGAGCAGGTGACGGGGGCGTGCGGACGGTCCGGAGCGCTGGTCCGCCCGTGCCGGACCGCCCCGTGCCGGACCGCCCCGTGCTGGTCCGCCGCGCACCGGTCCGCTCGGAGGTCTCAGAGGTCGGGGAAGCACTCCTCGGCGAACTCGCCGCCGAACACCTGCTGCGCGTGGGTGAGCATCCGGCGGGCGTACACGGGGTTCCGGGCCAGGGCGGAGTAGCCGTCGCCCTCGATGGTCAGCAGCCCGCAGGTGTCGGCGAGATAGACGTCCAGCCCCGGGTACATCAGCTCGACGCACGGGATGTCGTCCACGTCGAGCGCGAGCACCGGGTACTCGCCGTGCGCGTCGCCCGCGCCCGTCACCAGGACCCGGCGCGAGTCGGAACCGCCCGGGAGCAGGAAGCACTCGTCGAAGCGGTCCGAGACACCGTCGAAGCAGGAGCCCCAGAGCTCGCCGAGCTCGTCCCGCGCCAGCTCGCCCAACGGCCTCGGCGTGAAGCGGTCCTCCTCGTCGAGCCAGCCGAACCGGCGCAGCAGCCCGGTGTCGAAGGCCAGCCAGCGCCGCAGGCTCGGCGGCAGCGGCCGGCCGCTGGGGAAGACCGCCTCGGCCGGCGGGCCGGCCGGCAGCGGCTGCGGCTCGCCGGTCAGCCACGGCCCGGCCCACGCGCTGTAGTCCAGGATCGGCCGGTGCGGGTCCGCCTCGACGGAGGCGATCACGCGCTCGGTGAGCGCGATGCCGTGCTCGGCGGTCGGGGGGATCGGGGTCACGGGGTTCATCGGGCTCGCTGTCCTGTCCGCGAATCGCTCAACTGGTGCTCGGTCGCGCCGAATCTACGGCCCGCCTCCGACAGTGCCCGGCCCCGGGGGACCGGACCTGACGGGCTGTCGGCCCGCGGCCTAGGATCGACGGTTCACGAAACATCGATCCCGGAGGTCACAGGAATGTCGGACCAGCGTGTAGTCGTCGTCACCGGCGGAGGGACCGGCATCGGCGCGGCCACCGCGCGGCTGCTGCGGGCCGAGGGCCACCACGTGGTGGTGTCCGGCCGTCGGCGCGAGCCGCTGGAGCGGGTCGCCCGGGAGACGGGGGCGCTCGCGCACGTCTCCGACACCACCGAGCCGGAGGGCGTCCGGGGGCTGGTCGCGGCCGCCGTCGCCGCCTACGGCCGGATCGACGGTCTGGTGCTCAACGCCGGTGTGGGCCGGGGCGGTTCGGTGGGCGAGGTGACGCTGGAGGACTGGGAGCTGGTGATGCGGACCAATCTCACCGGCCCCTTCCTCCTGCTGCGCGAGGCGCTGCCGCACCTGCTGGTCGCGCGCGGCGCGGTGGTGGCGGTCGCCTCCGTCTCCGCGCTGCGCAACGGCGCCGGCAGTGCCGCGTACGCGACCTCGAAGGCCGCGCTGCTCCAGCTCTGCCGCTCGCTGGCCGTCGACTACGGCCGGCGCGGTCTGCGGGCCAACACCGTCTGCCCGAGCTGGGTGCGGACCGAGATGGCGGACCGCAGGATGGCGCGCTTCGCCGAGGAGGCCGAGCTGGCCGGCGGCGTCGACCAGGCCTACCGCGAGGCGACGGCACTGACCCCGGCGGGCCGGCCGGCGGAGCCGGCGGAGGTGGCCGCCGCGATCGGCTGGCTGCTCTCCCCGGCGGCGGGTTATGTGAACGGCGCGGTGCTCACGGTCGACGGCGGGGTGACCGCTCTGGATCCCGGAACGGCGGCCTTCGAACTCCGGATGGAGCCGCGCTCGGGCGGCTGACCGGAGGGCCGGTCGGGCGGCCGTTGGGCAGAGCGGTCGCCCGACCGGCCGGACCGATGCAATTCAGTCATTGAAAGGCTGAAATCAGCAATTGGCTTCAAAGAGAAGGCTGGACGTAAATCCTCCGCTTGAATCGATGGCAGTATGTGAGGTGTGAAGCATGAAATGTCACATGGCTTCACTCTGTCGCCCCTACCCACGAACGGGAAACGCCCGATGAATCGCCCTCTCGCCGTCCTCGCCACCAGCGCCGCCCTGACCCTCGCCGGTGCGCTCCCCGGCACGGCGCTCGCCGCCCACGCGGCCGCCTCCCCGAGCGTCCCGGGGACCTGCGCCACCAGCTACCGGGGCGTGGTGGTCAACGAGATCTGCGCCATCGTCAGCGGCGACCAGGTGACCTTCCACGGCCGGACCACCCCGACCAACGTCTCCTGGACCCCGCGTCCGGTGCCGTTCCGCCTCACCGCCAAGGTCGTCGGTGGCGCGGAGATCGGCACCATCACGCCGACCGTCAACGTCAGCTGGTCCGCCACTCCGGTCGGCCGGATCTCCGGCACCCTGCCGTGCGGCTCCACCGCCGAGGCCACCCTCGAGACCACCGAGTGGGGCTGGCCGCCGGCCGCCGTCACCCTCTCCGTCACGGCGTCCTGCTGATCCCCCGCAGACACGTCCGCACGGCAAAGGGCCCTGCCTGGTCGGCCAGGCAGGGCCCGTTTCCTTCGGTGCGTCAGCCGTTCAGGGCCGCTGTCGGCCCGCCCGGCGCTCGCTCCCCCCGATTCCCGACCGGGAACCGCCCACACGGTCCCGGTCGGTGCTCAGTGCGCCCAGTGGGGCCCGGGGCCGGACCGGCTGAGCCGGGCCAGACGGACCAGGGCGACCGGGTGGTGCCCGGCCTTGCGGGGGGAGGGGGAGAGCCGGACCGTGGCCCCGGCCTCGGCCGGGCCGTTCGTCGCCGGTCCGGCGGTCGCGCTCGGCGCGTGGTGACGTGCACTCATCACTCTGGATCCCTCCTGGTCGGGGAGCGGCTGCCCCGCTCGCTCGCCAATGTCCACCAGGGAACCGGCCCGGACCGGCCGGATCAATGCGGGCGACTACCTATCGGCCCGCGGGAACGCTGGGGGCGCCGGCCGCGGGGCACCCACGGGGACGTGCGGGTCACCGGCGAGGGCCCGCTGTGCCCGGCCGCGACCGGCCCCGCGCACCACCACCCCGGTCACCCGCCGCCCTCGCCCGCCGCGTCCTCGGCGTCCGCCCGGGCCAGCGCCTGCGCCGTCCCGGCCCGGCCGGTGCCCAGCTTGGCCAGCACGTTCGCCACATGATGCTCCACCGTGCGCGGCGACAGGAAGAGGGCCTGGGCGATGTCCTGGTTGCCCGTCCCCTGCGCCAGCAGCTCCGCCACCTGCCGCTCGCGCGGCGACAGCCGCTTGCCGTAGCCCCGGCGGCCCGGTGAGCCGATCCCGCCGAGATCGAGGTCCCGGCGCAGCTTCCGGCAGCGGGCGGTGTCCGTGGTGGCCCCCAGCTCCAGGTAGACCCGCTCGGCGGCGGCCATCCGCTCCGCCGCCCGCGCCCGGTCGCGCGCGGCCAGCGCGGCGGCGATCCGCTCGTCGGCCCGCGCCGCCTCGTACGGCCGCCCGATGTCCTGCCAGTGGTCCCTGGCCCGGGTGAACGCCTCCGCCGCCTCCGGATCGCCGTCCGCGTCCAGCAGCAGTCCCCGGGCGAGGTGCAGTGCCGCCGTCACCGCCGGCGCGCCCCGGTCGGTGAGGGACTCCGTCGCCTCCTCGGTGACCTCCCCGGCCTCGGCCCGCCCGCCCGTCGCCAGCAGGGCCTCGACGGCGACCGGCAGCAGCTCGGCGGTGCGCGCCCAGGCGTCGGCCTGCCGGGCCGTGGCCAGCGCCGGCCCCACCGTGCCGGCCGCCCCGGCGGTGTCGCCCTCCAGCAGCTGGAGGCCGCCGAGCCCGGCGGCCGCCCGCAGCGCCACCGTCACCTGCGACTCCCGCTGGCCGAAGCGGGCGGCGATCTCGAACTCCTCCCGGGCCAGCGCCAGTCGGCCCCGCCCCGCCGCGAGCCGCCCGAACAGCAGCGAGCGCTCGGCACCGGCCATCGCCAGGTCGTCGAACTCCGCGCCCAGCCGGGCGAACCGGGGCTCCACCAGGTCCCAGCGCCCGGCCAGCATGTCGAGCCGGATCAGCGCGAGCCGGCTGTAGCACTCCAGGTACGGAATGCCCGTCAGCCGGGCCAGCCGGCGGCTCTCCTCCAGCAGGTTCGCGGACCGGCGGTCGTAGCCCAGCTCGATCGCGATCTCGCCCGCGTTGTACAGCGCCCGGGTGGTCTGCCGCATCACCTCGGGGCGCTCGGAGTCGCGCGGCAGCTCGTCCAGCCGGTCCCAGACCGCCGGATCGCCGTCCCGGGCCTGGAAGGTGAGCGAGGTGGCCCGCACCGCCGCGGACACGTCCTCGTCCGGGTTGGCCGCCAGCAGGCCCTCCGCCCGCGCGAGCCACTCCCCGGACCGGCGGCCGGCGCCGTCGCGCTCGTCCATGGCGATCGCCACCATGGCCCGGGCCGCCCGCACGGGGCGCTCCTCCAACTCCTCCAGGGACTCCCGGATCCGGTCGAAGCCGGCCCGGTTGCCGCTGTGCACCGCCATCAGAAAGCCGAGCGCGAGCCGGATCTCGCCCCGGTCGGCGACCGGCAGCCGGGGGTCGGCGACCATGCCGCTCAGCACCTGCACGCTGGCCGCCGGGTCGACGTCGTCGGCCGCGAGCCGGGCCAGCGCCAGGGCCGCCCGGCCGCGGCGGCGCGGGTCGAGGTCGGGCTCGTCGAGCAGGCCGCGCAGCATCCGCCGGGCATCGCCCGGGTCGCCGAGGGCGGCCGCCTGGTCGGCGGCGGCCTGGGCGAGGTCCTGCCAGGCCGGGCGGTCGCCCATGGCCAGGGTGTGCTCGGCAATCCGGGCGAGCGGCCGGGGCTCCCTGGTCCCCAGCGCGGCCACGGCCCGCTGGTGCAGGACCCGGCGCCGGGGCCCGGCGACCCGCCCGTGGGCGACCTGCCGGGCCGCCGGGGAGCGGAAGGCGTAGCGGTCGGGCGCGGTCTCCCGCAGGACGGCCGCGTGCAGCGCCTCGGTCAGGCCGTCGGCCCCGGCCTCGGCGTCCAGCCCGGCGACGGCGGTCAGCAGCTCCTCGTCGGCGGGTACCCCGAGGACGGCGGCCGCCGCCACGACGGCCGCCCCGTCGCCGCCCAGGCGGGCGAGCCGCTCGGTCACCGCGTCGCGCAGTCCGCGCGGGACCTCGGCGCGGGCCAGGACGGCCGCCAGGTCGCCGGTGGCCGCACGGCCGACGGGCCCGCCGGTGCGTTCGGTGGTCGATCGGTCTGCGGTCGACCGGTCGGCAGTCGGCCGGCCGGGGGAGGCGGGAGCGCGTTCGGTCAGGGTGCGTTCGGCCAGGGCCCGCAGGTCCTCCTCGACGGCCAGCGGCAGTCCCTGGCTGCGCTCGTGCAGGACCCGCGCGAGTTCGGGGGTCGCCGCCGGGCCCAGCACCGACCGGGCCAGCTCCGCGACCTCCCGCTCGGCCAGGGGCTCCAGCCGCTCCAGCCGGACCGGCGCGCCGACGGCCCCGTGCCCCTCGCCGGCCCCGTGCCCGCCGGTCCGGGCGGGCGCCGGGCGGAAGGCCGCCCCGGGCGCCGGGGCGCCGGGCGGCAGGTCCTCGGGACGGTAGGTGACCACCAGGGCGAGCCGCGGCGGCAGGTCACGGGCCAGCCGGACCAGCAGGTCGAGGGTCGCGTCGTCGGCCCACTGGAGGTCCTCGACCACCAGTACCGGGGCGTCGAGCGCGGCGAGCAGCGCCCGCACCCCCTGGGCGAGCAGCCGGCGCGCGGACAGGAGCGTCCCGCCGTCCGGCGGCGCGTCCGGCAGCTGGTCGGCGAGGTCGGGCAGCACCAGGCGCAGCGCCCCGGTGCTGGGCGGCAGCTCGGCGGGCGGGGGCAGCAGGGCGGCGGCGTCCCGCAGGGCGTCGACCACCGGCCCGAACGGCTCCGGTTCGCGCAGCGGGTGGCACCGGCCGAGCAGCACCGGGCGGCGGGGGGAGGTGCCACCGGGAGCCGGGGGCGTCCCGTCCTGCGTGGTCGTCCCGCTCCCGGACATCCCGTCCAGGGCCCGGACGGCCTCGGCGACCAGCCGCGACTTGCCGCTGCCCGCCTCGCCCTCGACGAGCAGGACGGCCGGGGGCCGGGCGAGCGCGTCGGTCAGCCGGGCGAGTTCACCGACCCGACCCACGAAGGCGGCCCCCGGGGCTCCCTCCTCCGGCGCGGTCGGCGGCAACGGCCGGTTCATCGGCGCCGCGCCGGGCCGCGACCGGCGCGGCCGTCGACACCCCGGCGCGGGGCGGATCCAGTCTGAGCGGGCATACCCCTATGATGCCCGCGCCCGGCGGGGCGGCATCGGGCGGGGCGGTCGGCGCTCCCGTCGGGCAGCGGCCCGCGGCCTCGTTCACACCGCCTGGTACGCGGTCGGGTCCTCGCCCGGGGCGGGACGGCGCGGGCGGCCCGGGCCGAAGCCGGGGACGGCCGACAGCCGCGGCACCCCGACCGGCCGGACGACCCGCCCCGGCGCCTCGATCACCTCGCAGCCCGCCCGGGTGAACCGCCGCACGGTCTCCGCCGCCGCCCGGTCGTCGAGCGCGAACACGAACGGGCCCGGGACCAGCACCACGTCCACCCAGCGGCGCTCGGCCGCCACCAGCAGGTTCTCCAGCGCCGGCAGCGGCCCACGGGTGCTGAGCCCGTGGTCGGTGTACACGTCCGGCGTCGGCAGCCCGAACCGGTCGGCCAGCTGCTCCATGGCGGTCCACATGTAGTCGGCCTCCCGCGCGTCGTAGGGCCGGCACCGCAGGTACATCGCGGCCCGCCGCATCGTCGGACGTGCCGGTCGGTGGAGGTCGTGCATGCCGTTCACCTGGCTCTGGTCACTGTGCGTGTGGGGGAGGACGGCACCGGGCAGCGGGTGGGGGAGGGGCTGGGCCGGGGCGACGCCCGGCGGCCACCGGGCCGATACCCAGCGGACTCCCGGAATGGTGCGGGGATCAATGGGGGCCACTACCCATTGCTGGGCGGGGCCGCGAGTACGGCCCCCACCGAGTCCCGGACGCCGGTGTCCGTCGGTCTCCGAGCCGTGCGGTTGCCGGGTGGGTCGGGAACGGTTTCGGACGCCGATCCCGAACGAGTCGGCCCCGTGCGGGACCAGCGCTCGCGGTGAGGCCCCGGCCGGGTCCGGTTCACCGTTCGTCGGCGGATTCCAGGATCGCGCGCAGACGCGACAGGCACTCGCCGACGAAGCGGGGGTAGGTGCGCCAGTAGTACGACACCCCGCTGACCGCGACGGCGAGGGCCCATGCCCGGGCACGCGACCACGTCACCTCGTCGAGGCTCATGGCCTCCCAGTACGCCTGTCGGGCCCCGGGCGGAAGATCCCACAGCGGGGCGTGCTCGGCGTCGGGGAAGCCGACCGAGAGGCATCCGAAGTCGATGACCGCGCGCAGCTTCCCCTGCCGGACCAGAAGGTTGGAGGGTTTGAGATCGCCGTGGAGCCATACCTGGGGGCCGGACGGCTCGGGCAGGGCGAGCGCGCTCTGCCACAGGTGCCGCAGCCGCTCGAGGTCGAGGTCGAGGCCCTCGATCGTTCCGCAGTCGTCGAAGCATTCGCCGACCCACTGGTCACAAGCGCGCAAGCCACCTCCGCGGTACCAGCTGAGTTCGCCCTGCCGAGCGGCCCCCATCAGGGGGACGGCGTGCAGGCTCTGCACGATCACGGCCAGATCGGCCCCGAAGGCGGGCCAATCGCCGACCGATCCAGGGCCGGCCTCATCGCCGTCGATCCACCGGTACACCGACCAGGCCAGTGGAAAGGCCGCGCCCGGAGTGCCGCGGTGCACCGGCTCCGGGATGCGACAGGGAAGATGCGGCGCCAACTTCGGCAGCCACGTCTGCTCCTTCCGTACGGCCTCCGCGTTGTCCGGGGTGCGCGGCAGCCGCATGAGCAGCCGGTCGCCGAGCCGGTACATCCTGTTGTCCGTACCCGCACCGGCCGGGGATATGGGGAGCTCGGCCCACTCCGGTCGCTGCTCCCGCAGCAGCGACCGGGCCGCCGCCTCGTCCACACGGATCTCGTTCTCATGAAGTGTCACGGTGAGAGGGTCCTGCCCGGGCCTCGCCGCCGCCAGTGATTTTCCGGCGGCGATCGAACCGCAGGGCGTCTTCGAGGGCAGCGACCAGGTATTCGAGCCGGCCGCCGCGCCCGGTGTTTGGGTACGAGGCGGGCGGGGAACGGGAGTTCGACGATGCGCCGAAGCAACCGACCGAAGGGCCAGGACCGTTGACTCCTCCGCCGCCGGGGCGGGTCGATCCCGACCTGGCCGACCGCCTGACCGACGCGGTACTGCTCTCCGGGCTGCCGGTCGCCTTCGGCGAGGAGGGGCCCGGTGTGCGGATCCGCCCGGCCCGGCCCGCCGACGACGCCGACCGGTGCGCGGGCGCGGCGGCGCTCGACTGGCTGCCGTCCCCCCGGCTGACCGGCGCCGCCGCGATGGCCGAACCGGGGCAGCCGGCCGGTCCGGCCCGTGAGGTGGTCGGGACGGCCATGGTGAACGCGCTCGCCGAGTTCCTGCCCGCGTTCGGACTGGAGGCCGGCCGGGACGGCTCCGGTCGGGAGCTGAGGGTGGGCCCGCCGGCCTTCCCGTCCGCCGGGCTCCGCGTCCCGCCCGGGGTCCTGGCCGCCCGGCCCGCCGGGCCGACTCCGGCCGAACTCGGAGTCCCCGCCGCCCTGTTGGACGCGCTCCGGCGCAGCGCCGCGCTCGCCGGCCTGCCGCTCGCCGCCCGCCTCGGCGGCACCGGCATCACCCTGGCCCCGTGCCCGCCGGCCGAGGACCTGGGCGAGGACCCGGCCGAGGACGGTGCGGCGGACATCGGTTGGAACCCCTCCCGCCGACTCGCCGACCTCGCCGACAGCGACCGTCCGGAGGCACCCGCCGCCGCCACCGCCCGCGCGGCGGTCGACGCCGCGATGCGCCACGCACTCGGCACGGCCCTGCGCGCCTGCGGCACCGAACTGCGCTGGCTCCACGCCGTCCACCGCCTGCGCGCCTACGGCGAGTCCGTCCCGACGATCCGCCGCTGACCGTCCGGCCGGCGAACGATCCGGCCGCCGGTAGGGCCGCCCGCTCGCCGATCCGGGCCGCGCGCCCGGCACGTCCGTTCCGGTGCGGTAGCGCGCCGGAACGGACCGGTCAGTCGGCTTCGGCTTCGGCCTCCGTCGCGGGCGCGTCGGCCGTCGCGGTGGCGGCGGTCCGCTCGTGGTGGTCCAGGAGGCGGGTCAGCAGCTCCGTCAGGCGGGCGCGGTCGTCGGCGTCGAGGGGGGCGAGCAGGGCGTCCTGGGCCGCGTCGACGATGGTGTCGAGCCGCCGGAGGTGGGCGCGTCCCTCGGTGGTCACCGTGATGACGTTGCGTCGGCGGTCGGCCGGGTCGGGCGTGCGCTCGACCAGGCCGCGTTCGGCGAGTTCGTTGACGACCGCGACCATGTCGCTGCGGTAGATGCCGGTGCGGCGGCTGAGGTCCGACTGGCTGGCCGGGCCGCCCTCGGTGAGCGCGGTGAGGGCGGCGAAGTGCCATTTGCGGGCGCCCTCTGCCGCCAGGCCGTCGTGCACCAGGCGGTCGGCGTGCAGGGCGTTGACGGCCAGCAGCCGGCTGGGCAGGCTGCGGACGCGGGCCGGGGCGGCGTGGTCGGTCATGGCGCCCGGGGAGTGGCGGGGCGTCTCGTGGTTCTTCACGTCAGGCAGTCTAGCCGTTGTGTTAGTCGCCCTAACGATATACGGTCATGGACATCGAACCGTTAGTGTGACTAACGGAATGGGTGGGGGCCCCGCGTGCCCCGCCCCTGCCCGGCTCCACGAGAGGAACCGTCCCGATGCTCACCGTCCCCGTGATCGACTCCCATCTGGCCTATCTGGACACCGGTGCCGACAACCCCGCCGCCGAGGCGGGCGGCCCGCCCGTGGTGCTCCTGCACGGCAACCCCACCTCCTCCCACCTGTGGCGCAAGGTCGTCCCGCAGCTGGCCGACCGGTCCCGGGTGCTCGCGCCCGACCTGATCGGCATGGGTGCCTCCGGCAAGCCGGCCGTCGACTACGGCTTCGACGACCAGGCCCGCTACCTGGACGCCTGGTTCGAGGCGCTCGGCCTGGACCGGGTCGTCCTGGTGGGCCACGACTGGGGCGGCGTCCTGGCCCTCGACCGGGCGGCCCGGTATCCGGACCGGGTGGCCGGGGTCGTCCTGCTGGAGACCTTCCTCAAGCCGCTGGCCGCCGAGGAGTTGCCGCCGCCGGCCCGGGCGCGCGCCGAGGCGTTCCGTACGCCCGGTGTCGGCGAGGAGCTGGTGCTGGAGCAGAACATCTTCATCGAGACGGCCTTCAAGGGAGGGGTGCTCCACCCGCTGGACGAGGACGAAGTCCGGCCCTACCGCGAGCCGTTCCCGACGCCGGAGAGCCGCCGACCCATGCTGGCCTGGTCCCGGATGACGCCGATCGACGGCGAACCGGCCGAGGTGGTCGCCCGGGTGGAGGCGTACGGCGGTTGGCTGGCCGGCAGCCCGGAGGTGCCGAAGCTGCTGCTGACCTTCGACTCCTCGCCGACCCTGCTGGTCGGGGAGACCGTGGTCGCCTGGGCGCGCGAGCACATCGCCGCGCTCACCGTCGAACACTGCGGCCCGGCCGGGCACCACGCCCCCGAGGACCGGCCGGAGGCCGTCGGTCGGGCGATCGCCGGGTGGCTCGAACGGCACCGCCTCACGAACCCCAATGCACGTGTGGTGCAAGGGGATTGATTGCTCATTGGTCGAGTGGTCCAGACCATTGACGAGGGGCTGCGCGCTGCCTACGGTATGGGCATTCACCTGGCGCAGGCATGCCAAGATCCCCTTGGTCGGCGCACCCCCACGCGCGCGTCCTGGGCCGGGCGCACTCTCCATCCCCCCACGGAGGAGCATCATGCGCAAACGCCTTGCCGTCGGCGCGGCCCTGGCCGCCGTCGCCGTCCCGCTCGCGATGGCCGTCCCGGCCAGTTCGCACGGATTCATCAACCTGCCGCCGAGCCGCTCGGCCCTGTGCGGTGCGGGTGTCGTCAAGAACTGCGGCGACATCCAGTGGGAGCCGCAGAGCGTCGAGGGCCCGAAGGGCTTCCCGACCCGCGGCCCCGCGGACGGCACCATCTGCGCGGGGGCGGACGCCCGTTGGGCCCCGCTCGACAACCCGCGCAACGGCACCTGGCCCACCACCAAGGTGACGGCCGGCGGTCAGCAGACCTTCACCTGGGAGATCGAGGCCCGGCACTCGACCACGAGCTTCCGGTACTTCCTGACCAAGCCCGGCTACGACCCGACCCAGAAGATCACCCGGGCGAGCCTCGACCTCACACCGTTCCTGACGGTCCCCTACAACGGCCGTCAGCCCGCCGCCACGACCACCCACACCGGGACCCTCCCCACGGGCCGCACCGGGCACCACGTGGTCGTCGCGGTCTGGGACGTCGCGGACACGTCGAACGCGTTCTACTCCTGCACCGACGTGCTCTTCTGAACGGAAGAAGCAGGACCCGCGCCCCGGGACCGGTCGACGGCCCCGGGGCGCGGGTGCGCCGCTCAGCCCTCGGTCCAGCCGTGGCCCTTGGCGCACCGGAGCATCGCCTCGCGCACCTTGAGCACCTGCTCGCCGGTCAGCGACGGCGCGTGCGTCAGCAGCAACTCGGTCACCTCCACCACGAATTCGGCGGAGGTGAGGACATCGCACTCCGTGTCGTCGTCGTCGGCCGCGGACCGCGGGACGAGGGAGACCGGACCGGCCGCCCCGGCCGGACGCGCGAGCGCGCCCTTGGGAAGCCGCACCGACGAGGCCTTGAGCCCGCGGTCGCCCTCCTCCATCTCGAACTCGACCACCAGGCCCGAGTGCACCACGGACTCCGGCATCAACATGTCGTTGACGTGCAGGAAGACATCCTCCCCGCCGTGGTCCGGAGCGATGAACCCGTAACCCCGCACGCTGTCGTAACGCACCACACGACCGGTGACCACTCGTACCCCCAAAAAGACAACCCGGGCCCCCTGCCCGACACCTGACGTAGAGGATAGACGACCGGCCACCCGGAACGGGAGCGGACCGGGCTGTTGTGGAACCGTCCGGGCCGCCGCCGAACCGAACCGAACCACCCCGGAGCGGGACCGTCCCGCGGCCGTCACCGGAGCAGACCCGCCACCGGCACCAGCAGGGCGCGCCGCCGCTGCGCCGCCGTCCACCGTTCCCTGTCCGCGGCTGTCAACCCGGCCCCCTTCCGCCCGAGTTCCCCCGGGGCCCCGTGGCGGCGGACGCCCCCCCGGACGTCCGCCGCGACGAGTGTCACGTGCTGCCGCCCGCCGTGCCCACCCCGCCACCGCTCCCGGGCCGGGCCCGGGTCGGAACGGTGACACGGCCGCGACATCGTCACCCGCTCGCGACACCACCACCGGAGGTCCGCCGGGGCGCGCGGCACCGTCGTCGCAGCTCTACCAGGGCACGACCTCGCCCAGGTGGTCGACGAAGTGGAGGCCGCCCGCCCCGCGGTGGCGTTCGACGGTCTCCACCACCCCCGGCACGCTCTCCTCCACGCTCAACTCGGCCTCCGGGCCACCGAGTCCGGTGCGTACCCAGCCCGGGTCGACCAGAAGCAGGGTCCGGCTGTCGTCGGCGTGCCGGGCGGCCTCGCAGCGCATCAGCTGGTTGAGCGCGGACTTGCTGGCCCGGTAGAGGTCCTGCCCGCCCTCGGTGTTGTGCGCGATGCTGCCCTGGTCGGAGGACATGACGCCGATGGTGCCGGTCGGCGCGACCAGCGGGCGGAGGGCGTCGACGACGCGCAGCGGGCTCAGCGCGTTGGTGACCATGACCTCGGTGAACATCTCCGTCGGCACCTCGCCGATCGGCAGGTCGCCCCGGGTGATGGCGGCGTTGACGAAGAGCAGGTCGAGAGTGCGCCCGGCCAGCCGGTCGCGGAGCGCCGCGATCGCGGCCGGATCGGTCATCTCCAGCGACTCGACGGTCAGCCGGCTGTCGGCGGTGTCCAACAGCTCGTGCAGCGCGGTGGGCCGGTCGCCGCGCACGGTGCCGATGACGTTCCAGCCCCGGCGGAGGTACTCGGCGGCGATCCCGAGGCCGAGGGTCCGGGAGGCGCCGACGACGAGGGCGGTCCTGCGGGTGTCGGTCGTGCGGGTGTCGGTCGTGCGGGTTTCGGTCGTGCGGGTCTCGTTCATGGGGGTGTTGTTCACAAGGGTCCTGGTTCGACGAGGGCCGGACGGCACCGGTACGGGGAGCGGGACGGTGTCCCGGGGCGCCCCGCGCCGAGGGGCGCCGGGCGGTCACGGTACGAGTCTCCGAGGACCGCGAGCCGGGCGTCCAATACCCTTTGGGCCGCATTGATACCGTACGGGCATGGATCTGGACCTGCGCAAGCTCCGCTACTTCGTCGCGGTGGCCGAGCACCGGCACTTCGGCCGGGCGGCCGCCGCACTGTTCATCGCCCAGCCCGTGCTCAGCCGTCAGATCCGGGCGTTCGAACAGGAGCTGGGCTGCGCGCTGTTCACCCGGACCACCCGCAGCGTCGAACTGACCGCCGCCGGGCACCGGTTGTACGAGGAGGCGCCCGGGATCACCGCCGCGGTGGCGGGCACCGTGCGCCGGGTGCGGGAGGCGGGCAGCCCGGGGCGCCGGCTCGTGGTGGGCTTCTCGGCGGGTCTGCACGTCGCGGAGGCGATCCGGGCCTTCACCGCGTGCCACCCGGACGTGGTGGTCGACGTGCTCCCGCTGCCCTGGGTCGAGCGGGACGGGCCGCTGCGGGACGGCCGGGCGCACGTCGGGTTCCTGCGGCGCCCGTTCGACGACTCGGGGCTGCACACCGTCCCGGTCGGCCACGAGACCAAGGTCGCCTGCCTGCCGGCGGGCCACCCGCTGGCAGGGCGGCGGACGCTGGTGCTGGCGGACCTGGACGGCGAGCCGGTCGTCACCCGGCGGACGGCCTCGTTGGAGGAGAAGTTCGAGCTGATCGCCTCGGGCCAGGGCGTCGCCCTGGTGCCGTTGAGCGTTATGCGCGCGTACGCCCGTCCCGGCCTGGTCCATCTCCCGGTCAGCGACCACCCGCCGGTCGGGACCTGCCTGGCGGCGCCGGAGGGCCACGGGCCGGGACCGGTCGCGGACTTCCTGGAGACCGCGGCCGAGGTGCTCGGCGCGCCGGGGTCCTGATCCGGCCATCGCCCGAATTCCGTGCGCGGACGGCCGGTTCGTCGTAGCATCGACGCCGGAACGCGCGAAAGCACAGCCCGGTCGGTAGTCCGGGCGCCGTCGGCCCCCGGCCGACGGCCAGTCATTCCCTCCCAGGGTGTCCGGTGCGTTCCTCCCGGTGCGCGATCACGCACGGGACGCGGCACCACCACGGGGGGAAGCAGCATGCCGAGGACGTTCGCCGCCCGGCCACCGGAGACCGCGCCCGCGGACCGGCCGTGCCGTGCCCACGCCGAGCGCCCCGCTGCCGAGCACCGTCCCGCCGCGGACCGTTTCCAGGAGAGACGGGCCCCGGCCCGGACGCGTACGGGCAGATAGCCCGTCCCTTCCGGGCGTCCCGCGCCCTTCGCGGCCCGACGGCGACGCCCCGCGCCGAGCAGCCGGCCGCTTCTCCGCCCGTCCACCCGTCCGGACATCGGAACGTCCGATTGTCGATCCTTCGTGGAAAGAGATCTGACCGTTCGTCAGTTGACGGTTGCGGGAGACGGATCGGTCCGTACGCGATCCGTGGCACGACCCAATCGAGAACGATCAGGAGATCACTGTGCGCATACTCTTCACCGGCCCGGCCGCGCCGAGCCACCTCTTCCCGATGGTGCCGACCGCCCAGGCCCTGCGGGCCGCCGGCCACGAGGTGCTGTTCGCGAGTCCCAGCCCCTACGACCAGCTCCGGCAGGCCGGCTTCCCGATCGTCGCGATCGGCGACGGGCGGCCGCTGCGGGAGTCCTTCGAGGCGACCTCCAACGGCCAGGTCAGCTACGCCCAGCCGGGCCTGACCCAGGAGGAGATCCTGGAGATGGCCGCGGCCGCCTTCGCCCACGCCTCGCGCTCCACGGTGGAGGACCTGCTCGCGGTCGCCGAGGCCTGGGGCGCCGATCTGCTCGTCCACGACTCCTGCCTGGCCTCCGCCCAACTGGTCGCGGCCCGGCTCGGCATCCCGGCGGCGCTGCAGAACTTCGGCATCATCTCCGGCCTCGACCTGGCCGCCCGGCTGGCCACCCACTTCACCGACGTCTACGAGAAGCACGGTGTGGCCGGCCCCGCGCCGACCACGCCGCTGAACATCGTCCCGGCCTCGCTCGGCGGCGACCCGGGCGGTCTGCGGATGCGCTACCTCCCGTACAACGGAGGCGGTGCGGTCCCGGCGGAGCTGCTGGAGCGGGGCCACCGGCCCAGGGTCGCGGTCACCCTGGGCACCGTCATCACCGGTCTCGACGGCGTGTCGGCGATCGCCCGGCTGGTCGAGTCCGCCGGCGCGGTCGATGCCGAGTTCCTGCTCGCCGTCGGCGACGCCGACCTCGGCAAGCTGGGCACCCTGCCGGACAACGTCCGCCCGCTGCCCTGGGTGCCGCTCGCGGAGCTGCTGCGGGTCTGCGACGCGGTGGTGCACCACGGCGGGTCCGGCAGTACCCTCACCGGACTCCAGGCCGGCGTGCCCCAGCTCCTGCTGCCCCAGGGTGCCGACAACTTCGCGGTGGCCGACGCCCTGACCGCCGCGGGGGCCGCCCTGAGCTCCAGCTCCGACGCCGTCGACACCGCCCTGCTCACCCGGCTCGTCGCCGACCCGGCCCTGCGCGAGGGCGCCGCGCGCCTGCGGGCCGAGAACGAGGCCCTGCCGACCCCGGCGGCCCTCGTCCCCGAGATCGAGGCCCTCGTCACCGGCCACCGGTGACCGGTCCGAAGGTCCCTCGGGGCAGCTGAGGGAGAGCCGCGCTCCGTCCCCGGTGGAGGTGCCGCCCCGCACCCCCACCGGGGACGGGACGGCCGCAGCCCGGCCGCGGTCAGTGCGTCCACCGCCCTGCCCCGTACCCCCACGGCGCCGGAGGGACCGTCCGTCGCGCCGGATTCGCCGCCCGCCGCCAAGGGGCTTGCGCGCAGGGCGGGCTGACGATCACTCGGATCCGCGCCGATCCGGAACCGCGTTGTTGGTGGTATCCCTGCACAGGACGGGTGCGGTCGCCTATCCTCCAGGCGCACGGCGAGGTACGGCCTCGCCGGACGGCTGGGGGGTCGCGGTGGTTCTGCACGGGCGTGCAGCGGTGTTCGAGACGGTCGTACCTTCGCTCGTCGGCCTGGAGGTGACCGGTGAGGAACCGGGCGTCAGGACGCGGCGACTGCCCGTCCCGAACGGCACCCCCCTGGTGGTCGAGTGCTCGGGCGGGCGGCTCAGCGGGCGCACCGCCCTCCTGGCCGGCCTGGACGCGCGGTACGCCGCCCACCTGCGCCGGGCGTCGGCGGACCTGGGCCGGGCCGACCTCGGCCGGGCCGACGTCGCCCTGGCCGCCGACGACGAGGACCCGACCCGGCGCAACGCCTCGCACGTCTCGGACCTGCTGTTCCACCTGCGCCACGAGCTGAGCCGCCGCCCCGGCGACTTCGGCGGGAGCATCGCCTTCCCCCGCCTCACCCAGGGCCTGCTGGCGGTGACCTCCTGGCAGGCCGTCGGCGCCGGTGAGTCGGAGGCGGCCGCCGGGCGGCTGGAGAGCCTGCTCCGGGAGAGCGTTCCCGCCGGGCCCGCCCGGCGGGCGCGGGTGGCCCAGTGGATGCGGCAGGCCGTCCCCGGCCCGGCCGCGGCGGCGGGCCCCGGAGCCGTGGCGAACGCGCTCGTCGCCGGCCTGGTCGACCTCGTCACCCCCGAGCTGCTCGGCCCCTCCGCCCACCGCCACGGGCTGCGCTGGTGGGCCGTCCGCGAGGTCGCCGGCCCGGGCACCGACCACGTCCAGCTGTCCGAGCTGGCCCGGCGCTTCCGCGGCGACCCGGACGACCGGGAGGCCGCGGAGCGCCACCTGATGGCCGCGTTCCTGGCGGACATCGACAGCCACTACACCTGGTCGCGCCGGATGAACCGGCTGCCGCGCCCGCTGCTGCTCCTCGACAACGCCCACACCCGGCTCGGCCGGCCGGTACTGCGCACACTGCTCCAGGTCTGGCACGAGGAACCGGCCGGGACGCGGCCGGGCGTGATCACCACCGTCCTGGCCGGGGAGCCGTCCGGCACCGACCCCGACGACACCGCACCGTCGACGCGCCGCGCCGCGGGCCCGTTCTGGCGCCAGGACCGCCCCGGAACGGCGGCCGGCTGGACGGTGCGGCTGCCGCTGGCCGGACTCGGGCTGGAGGAGGTCACCCTGATGTTCGGCACCGAGCACCCCCCGTCCGGCACCGCCCGGGTGGTCCACCGCCTCAGCGCCGGCCGGGCCGGGATCGCCCACGCCCTGGTGGAGGCCGCCCGGAGGGCGATCCGCCAGGGCGACAGCGCGGAGCCGCGCTGGCTGCTCGACCTCCCCGCCCACGACGCGCCCGCGCGGACGGTCCACGAGCAACTGCTCCGGGTCCTGGTCCCCGGGGAGCGCGACCGTGAGCGGCTCATGTTCTACGGCCCGGCCCTCGACGACGGGGCCGCCGACCTGCTCGGCGCCTACTACCCGCGGACCGACCGCAGCCCGCTGGACGTCCAGGAGGCCAGGCGACTGCTCGAACGCAACCACTGGGCCGGCGCCGCGCACCAGGCCCGCGACGCCCCGTTCGTCCAGGACCGCACCCTGCGCGCCCTGCTCGGCCACCGGCTGGCCGTCCAGCTGGCCGGGGAGCCCGACATGCAGACCTGGCGGCACCTGCACGGCACCGTGCGCGCGCGGTACGCGCCGAACGGCGCCGGGCTGCCCGACCAGGCCCTGTACCACGCGCTCGCCGTGCACGACACCGGAGTCGTCGTCCGCACCCTGCACCAGCGACTGGCCGGGCGGAGCGCCGCCGACTGGCTCGCCTCGGTCAACCTGATCTGCTCCGCGCCGCACCCGCCGGAGCCCGTGCCGGTCGCCGCCGGGACGAACGAGCAGTGCCAGGCCTGCCAGCACGGCGACCTCGCCGTGCACCAGGCGATCGACCTCCTGGTGCGCAACCTGTGGGTGCAGTCGCACCCGCTCTCGGCGCCCACCGCGGCGCTGATCGACAGCATCCGGCTCCAGTTGCTCACCCTGGCCCAGTACACCGGGGCGGCCGACCAGGCGGTGTTCTTCCAGGCGCACGAGACCTGGCCCGGACGGCTGCGCCGCTGGCACCAGGCGCCCGACCTGCCGATCTGACCCCACCCCGGCCCCGACCACTCCGGTCCGGTCCGGTCCGGTCCGGTCCGACCCGACCTGTCCTGCCCTGTTCTGTTCTGTCCCGCCCTGCCCCGCTCCCGACCTTAGGAGACGCCCGACCGTGAAACCGTCCCTGCCCCAAGGGCCTCTGAACCGCGCGCTGGTGATCCTGCTGGCGGTCGCCGTGCTCGGCACCGCCGGCTACTTCGGCTACGGCGTCTGGGCGGACGACAGCTGCGCCACCGGTGTGACGAAGGTCGGGAACGAGTGCGTCGGCGTCACCGACGGCTCGTACGTCTTCAACGACGACCTGGGGCGGGTGACCGCGCGCATCAAGGAGGAGAACGACAGCGTGGCCGGAAAGAACCCGGTCACCGTCGCCCTGATGATCCCGCTGATCTCCGACCAGCAGGCCGAACGGCGCGAGATGGTCGAGCAGGTCCAGGGCGCCTACCTCGCCCAGTACCGGGCCAACCGCGAGAGCGGGAAGCAGCCGCCGGTCCGCCTGGTCCTCGCCAACCCCGGCCGGGAGTACGGGCAGTGGCAGCGCGTCGCGGACCAGCTGGTCCGGTCCGCGACCGACGGCAAGGAGAACCTGCGGGCCGTCACCGGCATCAACATCAGCATCGCCAACAGCGAGGCCGCCGTGCGCTACCTCACGGCGGACAAGCACATCCCGGTGGTCGCCGGCCCGATGACCGCCGACGACATCGCCAACAGCGCCGCCGACCCGCGCCACTACCCCGGACTGGCCCGGATCGCCCCCAGCAACAGCGACCAGGCGGGCGCCCTCGCCGCCTACGGGGCGGGCATCAAGCCGGCCGAGACCCTGGTGGTCGAGGACACCCGGGAGAACGACAACTACCTCGCCACCCTGCGGGCCACCTTCGCCAAACTCACCAAGGGCGCGCCCAACGCCCCGGAGACCTTCGAGTCCCCCAAGGACTTCACCCAGGAGGGCAACCTCGGCAACGTCTTCGCCCAGATGGTGCCCGACATCTGCAGCTCCGCCGCGTCCACCCTGTTCTTCGCCGGCCGTCCGGTGCAACTGCGGCTGTTCCTGGTCGCGCTGGGCGACCGGAAGTGCAACAAGCACTACACCGTCATCACCGGCTCGCACGCCTCCACCCTGATGATCGACCAGAAGTTCGAGCACAGCTGGGACGCGCTCACCAAGAGTTCGGGCATCACGGTGCGCTACACGGCGCTCGCCCACCCCGACAGCTGGGGCGAGGCGAGCACCGAGGGCCCCGGCGGCTCCAAGGGCCCGACCGCCGACCTCGCCGCCCTGCTGCGGGCGGACGACACCAAGCAGCCCGAGCGGATCGGGCCCGCCGACCGCCGCGACGGCCGGATCATCATCACCTACGACGCGGTGACCACCGCCGTCGCGGGCATCCGCAAGGACGTCGGCGGGTCCGTGGCCATGCCCTCGCTCGACGACGTCACCCAGAGCTGGCGCCGGCTCCACGGCGGCAACCGGGTGGACGGGGCCAGCGGCTGGATCTGCCTCGACCAGTACGGCAACCCGCACAACAAGGCCGTCCCGATCGTCCACCTCGACCCGGCCGTCCGCGGCGCCGTCCTGGACACCGTCGCCTGGCCGCTCGGCCACGCCCCCGACGGCAACTGCTCCATCGGCGCCGAGGGCTGACGACCCTACTGACCGCGGCGCGGGGCGGGGACGGCACGGGGGAGGGTGAAGCCGACCTCCGCGCCGCCCGCCGGGCCGGTGCCCGCGAACACGGTGCCGCGGTCGGCGGTGACGAGGTCGTGGACGATGGCGAGCCCCAGCCCGGAACCCGGCGTCGACTGGGTGCCCGCGCCCCGGTAGAAGCGGTCGAAGACGGCGTCCCGCTCGTCGGGCCCGATCCCCGGCCCGAGGTCGCGCACCACCAGCCGCACGTACGGCACCCCCGGCCGGGCCCGGCCGCGGGCCCCGCCCCGGCCCGGGTCGGGGTCCGCCGTCTCGACCAGCACCGTGACGGGGGTGTCCCCGGGGCTGAACTTGACCGCGTTGGCCAGCAGGTTGTCGATGCAGCGGTGCAGCGCGCGCGGCCGGGCGAGCACGACCGCGGCCCCGTCCCGGTCCGGTGCGGCACCCTCCGCGACGCCGGTGACACCGGTGCCCGGTCCGGCGCCCGCTGCAACGTTGGTGACCACGGTGATGACGCGCCCGGTGCGTTGCCGGAAGCGGTCCGCGCAGTCCTCGGCCGCCGCCGCCAGGTCCAGCGGCACCGGGTCCTCGTCGGCCTGCCGGTCGGTGGCGAGCTCGACCAGCTCGCGCACCAACTCGTCGAGCGCGACGCTCTCCGCGACCAGGGTGCCGAGGATCTGCTCCTCGTCCTCGGGCGCCAGCCGGCCCCGGGCCCGCTGCAACAGCTCCGCGCTCCCGCGCACCGAGGTGAGCGGGGTGCGCAGCTCGTGGCTGGCGTTCTGCACCAGCCGCTGCTGCGCCTCCCGGGAGCGGCGCAGCGCGTCGAGCATCACCTCGAAGGCGAGGGTCAGCCGGCCCACCTCGTCGCGCCCGGCGGCCGGGAGCGCGGTGCCGAGGTCCTGGGTCGCGCTGATCCGCTCGGCGGCGCGGGCCAGCCGGCGCATCGGACGCAGGATCCGGCCGATCAGCAGCCAGCTGAGCGCGGCGCAGGCGGCGGCCGAGCCCGCCGTCGTCCAGCTGATCCGCCCGAGGAACTCCCGGTCCATCCGCTCGGCGTCCGCGTAGTCCTGACTGACGACCAGTGCCCCGTGGCCCTCGCCGCGCCCCTGGACCAGCACCCCGAATGTGCGGTCGCCGACCGTGCTCTCGGCCGTCAGCCGGCCCTCCCCGGACCGTGCCACGGCGAGGGCGCCCGGGGGGACCGGCAGGGCCGAGCGGCCGGGGGAGAGCGGCCGGACCGTGCCGTCGGGGAGGAGCAGCTGCTCGGCGGTGTCGGGCCGCTCGGCGGGGACCCGCCCGGCGTCGAGGACGGCGGCGACGGCGTCCGCCCGGTCGACCAGCGCCCGGTCGAACTGGTCGGCGACCAGCCCGGTGACGCCGCGGTAGGAGCTGACGACGGAGACGAGGATGGCCAGCAGGGTGGCGGCCACCACCACGAGGGTGATCCTGGTGCGCAGCACTACGCGGCCCGCACGAGGTAGCCGACGTTGCGGACGGTGTGGATCAGCCGGGGTTCGCCGCCCTCCTCGCTCTTGCGGCGCAGGTAGCCGATGTAGACATCGAGCGAGCGCGAGTCGGTGTCGAAGTCGTAGCCCCAGATCCGCTCGTAGATCTGCGGGCGGGTGAGCACCGCGCCCTGGTTGCGCAGCAGCAGTTCCAGCAGGTCGAACTCGGTCTTGGTGAGGTCGAGGAGCCGGTTGCCGCGGTGGGCGCGGCGCGCGGCGGTGTCCAGCGCGAGGTCCTGGCAGGCCAGCACACCCGGATCGGCGGGCGGGGCGGAGCGCCGGAGCAGGGCGCGTATCCGGGCCAGCAGCTCCTCGGTGGCGAAGGGCTTGGCCAGGTAGTCGTCCGCCCCGGCGTCCAGCCCGGCGACCCGGTCGCCGAGCTGGTGCCGGGCGGTGAGCACCAGGACCGGCAGCCGGTCGCCGCGGCGGCGCAGCATCCGGCACAGGGCCAGCCCGTCCAGCCGGGGCATCACCACGTCCACCACGGCGAGGTCGGGACGGTGCCGCTCCAGCAGCTCCAGGGCGTCCTGCCCGTCGGTGGCGGTCAGGACCCGGTAGCCCTCGAAGCGCAGCAACTGGTCGAGGGTGGTGCGGACACCGGGGTCGTCCTCGACGACGAGCACGGTGCGGCCGTGGGTGGCGGTGGCATCTGTCATGGCGTCATTCTCGCTGGTCGCGGGGGACGGTCCGGGTACGGAGGGGTGCCCGGCCGGTGTCAGTGACGCACCGGGGAGACGGCGATCGGTGGCACGGCGGCCGTGCAGGAGGTGTCGCCCGGCTGCCCGGTGCGGACGAAGGAGTCGACGATCCCGAGCGTGCAGTGCGTGGACTCCAGCTCCGCCACATGCCCGGCATTGGGCACCGTGACGACGGTCGAGCGCCGGAACCGGTCGGCCGCCCGACGGGTGGCGCTCTCCGGGGTGTTGGAGTCGAGGTCGCCGGCGAACAGCAGCACCGGCACGTCCGGCTGCGCGGCGTCCACCGGCTGGGGGCGGGCGGTGCCGGTGCGCGGCCACCGGATGCAGGCATCGGCGCCGTCGGTCTGCCCCTCGGTGAAGCCCTTGACGCTGAACGCCCCGAACCGGCCCGGGTCGGCCGCCGACAGCGCGGCCCGGTACTCGCGCCAGCGCTCCGGCAGCGCCGAGTCGACCGACCACGCCCGCGGGTAGTCGTTGCACACCACGGCCAGGAAGGACGCCTGGTCCTCCCGGCCGGCCGCCCGGTAGTCGGCGTCGACCAGGGCCCGCAGCGTGCGGTCGTCGCCGTTGGCCGCGCCGTGCAGCGCAGCCGGCAGCTCACCGAGCAGCGAGCGCTCGGCCGGGCTCTCCCCGGCGCCGCGACTCGCCGCCTCGTACAGCAGATTGGCGAGCTTGTCCTCCGTGAAGCGCAGCGTCCGGGTCGTACCCGCGGCCTCGACCCGCAGGGTGAACGGCCGCTCGCGCAGCCTCCCGGCCACGGTGCGCAGGTCCTCGACGGCGGTGTCCCCGTCACAGGCGGCGCTGCGCTCGCAGACCCGCTTCAGCGCCAGCGACACCGCCTCGGCACTCGGCCGGGCCAGCGGGTCCACGTTGAGCGGGTAGGCCCCGGACAGCACCATCGAGTCGACCCGCCCGGGGTGCCGGCTCGCGTACACCGGCATCAGATAGGTCCCGTAGGAGAGCCCATAGGGGACGAGCGAGGCGGCGCCGATCCGCGCCCGCACGGCGTCGAGGTCGTCGGCCGTCGCCGCGCTCGTGTACCCCTCGGCCCGGGGGCCCAGCGCGGCCGCGCAACGGGCCACCGCATCGCGCTGCCCCGCACGGTCCGCGAACCGGTACTCGGCGTCGGTGACCCCGCACGGGATCCGCCCGGAACGCCCGGTCCCGCGCGGGTCGACCAGCAGCACGTCATGGCTGCCGAGCACACCGTCGAGCCCGGCGGCGAAAGCCCCGGCCCGCTCGATCGCCGTCTCCCCGGGCCCGCCGGGATTGACCGCGACCGTCCCCCGGGCCGGCCCCGCGTCACGGTGCCGCAGCACCGCGTACGCCACGGCGACACTGCCCAGCCACGGCTTGCCGCTCACCACCGGCCGGTTGACGGTGCCGCAGTCCACCCGCAGCCCCTCCACCTCGGGGCACCACGCAGCCCTGCCCGGCCGCACCCCCTGCTGCGCCGCAACCGCCGCCCCGGCGGGCAGCACCGACATCAGCACCGCCGCCGCCCCGGCCACCGCCCCGACCCGCCGCAGGGTGCCCGCGGTGGTGTTCCCGTTCCTCGTCATGGTGGTGTTCCTTCCGTCCTGTCGTTCTCCGGTGGTGAGGACGACACTGCCGGGCCCCGGTCAGGGGCCCGGCAGAGCGACGGCAAAGGCGTGTAAGAAGTAGCCGGGGCCCGCGTCCCGGCGGCGCCCGGGTGGGAATCGGCGGCAGCGGTCAGGGACGCTGTTCGGCGCCTGACGGTCGGATGCCCATACGTATGGGGAGGGGATCGAACTGTGTTCCGCCGAGGGCGAGTTCACTTCGCGATAGCGTAGGGTAGCGCTCCGGGTACGGTGCGCTACCCAAGCGGAAAAGGATCCCTTCCATGCGTGTTTCCGTGATCGGTTGCGGCCACCTCGGCATCCCGCACGCGGCAGCGATGGCCGAACTCGGGCACGAGGTCATCGGTGTGGACGTCGACGGGGCCAAGGTCGACC
The DNA here is from genome assembly GCF_001279805.1 of Streptomyces sp. XY431. Taxonomy (NCBI): domain Bacteria; kingdom Bacillati; phylum Actinomycetota; class Actinomycetes; order Kitasatosporales; family Streptomycetaceae; genus Streptomyces; species Streptomyces sp. XY431. The sequence goes on along the minus strand of NZ_LGDO01000010.1, from coordinate 2,709 downwards.
GCCTCAACGCCGGCGAATGCCCGATCTACGAGACCGGCCTGCCCGAGCTGCTGGCCGGTCACACCGTCACCGGCCGCCTGCGCTTCACCACGGACATCGCCGAAGCCGCGGAGTTCGCGGACCTGCACTTCGTGGGCGTCGGCACTCCGATCGACGCCGACGGCCGCTCCTACGACACCGGGCAGGTCTTCGGCGCCATCCGCCAACTCGCCCCGCACCTGAAGCGATCCTGCACGATCGTCGGGAAGTCCACGGTCACCGTGGGCACTACCCTCAAGGTCACCGAACTCGCCCACCGCCTGGCCCCGGCCGGAGACCTGGTCGAGGTTGTCTGGAATCCCGAGTTCCTGCGCGAGGGCCACGCCGTCGAGGACACCCTGCGCCCGGACCGCCTCATCGCCGGTGTCACCAGTGCGGAGGGCGAGAAGGCGATCCGCACCGTCTACGCCGGCATTCTCGACGCCGGGGTCCCCCTGTTCGTCTGCGACCCGCAGACCGCCGAGCTCGCCAAGGGCGCCGCGAACACCTACCTCGGCCTCAAGATCTCCTTCATCAACGGCGTTGCCGACATGTGCGACGCCGCCGGCGCCGACATCTCCAGGATCGTGGACATTCTGGGCATCGACCCGCGCATCGGTGCCGCCGGCATGCGACCCGGCATCGGATACGGCGGAGGCTGCCTCCCCAAGGACATCCGCGCCTTCACCGCCTCCGCCCGCCAGCTCGGTGCCGACCGGGCAGCCGCCCTGCTGCTCGCCGCCGAGCACATCAACGACAGCCGCGTCGACACCGCGATGGCCCTCGTCACCGGCGCCCTGGGCCGGCGGCCGGTCAAGGGCTCGCGGGTCACCGTGCTGGGCGCGGCCTTCAAGCCCGGCACCAACGACGTCCGCGAATCCCCGGCCCTCGCCCTCGCGCAGGCACTGGAACAGGCCGGAGCCGTCGTCACGGTGCACGACCCGCAGGCGGTCCCCACCGCCGTGCAGCGAAACCCCGAACTCGACTACACCGACGACCTGTCCGCAGCCCTCGACGGCGCCGACATCACCGTCCTGGCCACCGAGTGGCCCGAGTACCGGCAGGCGAACCCGCAAGACCTCGTCGGCCACCCCGCCACCCCGGTGCTCGTCGACTGCCGTACCACCCTGGACCCCGACCCCTGGCGCGGGGCGGGCTGGACCGTCCACCAGATCGGGCGCCCCGGCAAGTAGCCGACTGCGGCACACCCCAGGGCCCGGAGGCGCCGCCAGGACCTCCGGGCCCCGGCCCCGTTCGGGCTGCACGAGCAGGCGGGAGCAACGGCAGGCAAGAACTCGCGCCGCCGGGGACCGGGCGGCGGCGGTCAGCGGCAGGGGAGGACGGCGAAGGTGTAGCCGCGGGCCTTGAGGGTGCGGAGGATGGCGGGCAGGGCGGCCACGGTCTGGCTGCGGTCGCCGCCGCCGTCGTGCATCAGGACGACGGCGCCGGGGGTGACCCGGTCCAGGACCCGGCGTTCGATCGCGGCCCGTCCGGGGCGGGCCCAGTCCTGCGGGTCGACGCTCCACAGCTGGATGGTCTTGCCGAGTCGCGCCGCGCCGGAGCGGACGGCGCTGTTCACCGCGCCGTACGGGGGCCGAAGGCAGCTCGGCGTGGTCCCGGTCCGGGCCCGGATGCGGGCGTCGGTGGCCGTCACCTGGGAGTCGAAGGAGGACTTGGAGAGGGAGCGCAGGTCGGGGTGGGACCAGCTGTGGTTCTGCACGCTGTGGCCCTGGTCGTGCACCCGGCGGGTGACCTCGGGGTACGCGGCGACGTTCTGGCCGATCTCGAAGAAGGTGGCCCGTGCCCCGTACTGGGCCAGCAGCGCCAGGACCTGAGGGGTGTACCGAGGGCTCGGTCCGTCGTCGAAGGTGAGGTAGACGACCTTGGCCGGGGCCGCCTGGGCGGGTGCGGCGGGCAGGGCGACCACGGCGGTGGCGGCCGCCACCAGGGTGCCGATCGCGAGGCGGGCGGCGCGGCGCCCCCGGGGCCGGCCCGCCGCTCGGGGCGAAGCCACTGAGGTCACTGAGGTCACTCGGGTCGAGGTCACGGGTGCTCCCAACGGCCGCGGAACCGGAACGAACCCGGTGCCCGCCCCCCTCCCCGGCCCTCCGTCCAATGTAGCGGGCCGCCTCCGCGCCGTCCCGGGCCGGGACGGCGCGGAGGTCGGTCTTCGGCCAGGCCCGGCGTCAGTCCGCGCCGGCGAGGATGTCCCCGGCGACCTCCCCGGCCTGGGCACGGATCTCGGGGATGGCGGTGCTCTCCAGCAGGCTGCCCCGGCGCAGCGCGCCGAGCGTCCACAGCGGCGCGGGCGGGGAGCCGTCGGCGGGTCGCACCCGGCCGAGGGCGTCGGTGCGGAAGCCCTGGCCGAGGTCGTCGGGTTCGGCCAGTCCGGCGCCGAGCAGCACGGCCACCAGCGGGTCGGGCACCCGGCGGACGTCGGTCTGCGGGCCGGTGCAGTTGAGCACCGCGCCGACAGTCAGGGCGCGGCCGTCGCGCAGCCGGACCCGGACGCCGTCGCCGGTGGGGGCCGCGTCGGCGAGTTCGCCCGGTCCCACCGTGATCCACCCCTCGGCCACGGCCGCCGCGAAGGCCCGGATGCTCCTATAGACGTCAAGTTGCGGGAGCAAGGTCGGTTTGCGTGATTTGTTCGGTTGGTGTGCTGGTGAGCACGCGGTAGACCTCGCGAGCGAC
>NZ_LGDO01000009.1:0-31539 GCF_001279805.1 Streptomyces sp. XY431 | reverse complement strand
CGTCGCCCTGCGCAGCCGCGCCATCACCCGCCTCTCCGGGCGCGGCGGCATGCTCTCCGTCCTCGCCCCGCAGGAGCAGATCACCCCGTACCTCACGGCCGGTCTGCAGATCGCCGTGGTCAACGGCCCCGAGCAGGTCGTCGTCTCCGGTGCCCCCGAGGAACTGGACGCCCTCGCCGCACGCTGCGAGACCGACGGCATCCAGGCCCGCCGCATCGCCGTCGACTACGCCTCCCACTCCCCCCAGGTCGAGGACCTCCGCGAAGAACTCCTCGAACTCCTCGCCCCCGTGGCACCCCGCACCGGCCACACCCCGCTCATCTCCACCGTCACCGGCCAGGCCATCGACACCGCCACCATGGACGCGGGCTACTGGTTCACCAACCTGCGCGAAACCGTCCGCTTCGACGCCGCCCTCACCACCCTCCTCACCACCGGCCACCGGGTCTTCGTCGAAACCAGCCCCCACCCCGTCCTGCTCGGTGCGGTGGCCCAGAACGCCGGCCACCACCGGATCGCCGGGGTGACGGCCGTCGGCACGCTGCGCCGCCAGGAGCCCGAGCCGACGCAGCTGCTGCGGAACGCGGCGGAGGTGTTCGCCGTCGGCGTGGACGTCGACTGGACACCCTGGATCGGAACGGGCAACCTCACCGACCTCCCCACCTATGCCTTCCAGCACCGCCGGTTCTGGCAGCCCGCCGCCGCCACGGCCACCGACGTCGGCACGGCCGGGCTGGGCCCGGTGCGGCACCCGCTGCTCGGCGCCGCGCTGCCGCTGGCCGGCGGCGACGACCTCGTCCTGACCGGGCGGATCTCCCGGACCGGCCACCCGTGGCTGGCGGACCACGGTGTCTTCGGCACGGTCATCCTGCCGGGCACCGCGTTCGTCGAACTCGTGCTCAGGGCGGGCGAGGAGGTCGGCCTGCGGGCCGTGCGCGAACTGACCCTGCACGCGCCGCTGCCGCTGCCCGAGCACGGCGAGGTGGACCTCCAGGTGCAGGTGGGCGCGGCGGACGGGCGCGGTGTGCGGCCGGTCGACGTCTACGCCCGGCCGCGCCGCTCCGACGGTGCGCCGGAGTGGACCCACCACGCGAGCGCCGTGCTGACCGGCGAGGAGGCCGAGGTCGCCGGGGAGACCGGGGAGGTTGTCGCCCCCGCCGGGGCCGCGTGGCCGCCCGCCGGGGCGCAGCGACTGGACGTGGACGCCCACCACGACGCGATGGCCGCCCTCGGCCTGGAGTACGGCCCGGCCTTCCAGGGCCTGTCGGACGTCTGGCGGTCCGGGGACGCGATCCTCGCGCAGGTCACCCTGCCGGGCCGGCAGGCGGAGGAGGCCGCCGCGTTCGGTGTGCACCCCGCCCTGCTGGACGCGGCACTCCAGGCCGCCGCGGTGGACACGGCGGACGGCCCGGCGCCGCTGCCGTTCTCCTTCGGGTCGGTCGCCCTGTACGGGCGGGGGGCGAGCGAGGCGCGGGTGCGGATCACGCCCGCCGGTCCGGACACCTTCACCGTGGAGCTGGCCGACCGCTCCGGGGCGCCGCTGGTGCGGATCGACTCGCTGCTGGTCCGCCGGGTGACGGCGGGTGAGCTCGCCACCGGGCAGGGCGGCAGCACGGCGCTGCTGTCCGTCGCCTGGTCCCCGCTGGACCCCGCGCCCGACGCCCACGGCGCCGACACCGAGTCCGGCACCGAGTCCGGCACCGACGAGGAGTCGACGCTCCTGGTGGTCGGCGACGGCCCGGCGGAGGCCGACGGGCCCGCCCGGGCCCGGGCGGTGCTGGAGCGGACCCTGGAGCAGCTGCGCGAGTTGCTGGCCCAGGACCGGCCGGCCGGGGCGCGCCTGGTCGTGGTGACCCGCCGCGCCGTGCCCACCGGCGCCGAGGCGGACGGCGCCGCCGTCCACCTGGACCACGCTCCGGTGTGGGGCCTGGCCCGGGCGGCCCGGGCGGAGAACCCGGGCCGGATCGTCCTGGTCGACGTCGACACGGACGCCGCGGAACCGGTCGACGAGGCGGCGGTGCGCGCCGCCGTGCGGTCGGGCCGGCCCGAACTCGCCCTGCGGGGCGGGCGGGTGTACGCGCCGGAGCTTCGGCGCGGCACGGCCGAGCCGGGCGGCGACCCGGCCGCAGCCCTGGGCACCGGCACCGTGCTGATCACCGGCGGGACGAGCGGTCTGGGCGCGCAGGTGGCCCGGCACGCCGCCGCGCTGGGCGCCCGCCACCTGCTGCTGCTCTCCCGGCGCGGGCCCGGCGCCGAGGGCGTCGAGGAGCTGCGGGCGGAGCTCACGGCCACCGGGGCGCGGGTCACCGTGCGGGCCTGCGACGTGGCCGACCGGGAGCAGCTGGCGGCGGTGCTGCGGGAGATCCCGGAGGAGTTCCCGCTGACCGCCGTCGTGCACTCCTCGGGGGTGCTGCGCGACGGGCTGCTCGGTTCGATCGGCGCGGACGATCTGGACGCGGTACTGCGGCCGAAGATCGACGCGGTCTGGCACCTGCACGAGCTGACCGCCGGGGCGCGGCTGTCCGCGTTCGTGGCCTTCTCCTCGGTCGCGGGCGTGCTGGGCGGCGCCGGGCAGGGCGGCTACGCGGCCGCGAACGCCTTCCTCGACGCCCTGATGCAGCAGCGCCGTCGCACCGGCCGGCCCGGTCTGTCGGTGGCCTGGGGCCTGTGGGCCGAGGCGACCGGGATGACCGGGCACCTCGACCGGGCGGACCTGGAGCGGATCAACCGCGGCGGGATCACCGCGCTCGGCACCGCGCAGGGCCTCGGTCTGCTGGACGCCGCGCTGACCGGCGACCCGGGTGACGGGCTGCTGCTCGCGGTGGCCCTGAACGAGCCGGTGCTGCGCGCGACCGAGCCGGGCCTGCTGCCGCCGCTGCTGGCCGGGCTCTTCCCGCCGCGCCGGCGGGCCGGGGTGGCCAGGGCCGGGAGGTCCGCCGGGTCCGACGGGCGTCCCGCGCTCGACTCCCGGGAGGCGGCGGTGGACCGGCTGCGCTACCGGTTCGCCCGCACCATGGGGTTCGACACGGCGGAGCTGGACATCGCCGCGCCGCTGGTCGGCCAGGGCCTGGACTCGGTGATGGCCATGCAGATCCGCGGCCTCATCGAGTCGGACTTCGGGCAGACGCTGCCGGTCGCCTCGATGTTCAACGGCGCCAGTGTGGAGAGCATCGCCGACCGGCTGATGGCCGGGGCCGGCGAGGCCGGGCAGGCCGGCGCCGAGGCGCCCGCGGAGGACCGGGAGGCGCCGGAACTCGTCCGCCACCCGGCCACCCGGGACGTGGTCCGGCTGCTCCGGGCCGAGCAGCAGGGCACCCCGGGCGTCACCCACCACATCGGGCTGGCGGTGCGACTGTCCGCCCCGACCACGCCGGAACGCCTCGCCGGAGCGGTCGCCGCCCTGGCCGGACGTCACGCCGCGCTGCGGACGGCGATCGTGCCGCACGCCGAGGACGGGCAGCAGTTGGAGGTCCGGCGCGGCGTGCCCGACGGGCTGCTGCGCTGGTCGGCGGTGGACGAGGACACCAGCGTGGACGACCGGCTGCGCGAGCTGATGGAGCCGCCGTTCGACCTCGCGACGGCCTCGCTGTGGCGGTTCGAACTGCTCGCCCGCCCCTCCGGGGAGCAGGTGCTGGTCTTCGGTGCGCACCACGCCGTCTCCGACCTGGCCTCGCTGATGCTGGTGGCGCACGAGCTGGACGCGGGCCTCGGCACCGACCAGGACACCGGCCGGGACACCGGCCCGGACGCCGCGCCCGCCGTCGTCTCCAACCGGGACATCGACCTGCTGCTGCGCGCCCAGGCGGCGCGCCCGGCCGGGGACCGCAGCCCCTCGGCCGACTGGCGCGCCGACTTCACCGGCGCGCGGCGGCTGGACCTCGAACTGGCCCACCCCCGCCCGGAGCAGCGCTCCTACCGGTCCGCCACCCACCTGGTGGAGCTGCCGGCCGAGCTCCAGGAGCGGGTGGCCGCCGCGGCGACCGGGCTCGGCATCACGCCCGCCGCGTTCTGGCTCGGCGCGCTGACCGTGCACCTCGCCCGGCTGCGGGAGCGCGACCGCTTCGTGCTGGCCGTCCCGGTGGACACCCGGCTGCACGTGGGCGCCCTCGACGCGGTCGGCTACTTCGGCCTGCCGATCCCGTACGCGGCCGAGGTCGGGGCCGGTGAGTCCGCCGCCGAGGTGCTGCGGCGCACCGACAGCCGGCTGACCCGGGTGCTGGAGCAGGGCGTCACCTTCTTCGACGTGATGTCCGCCCTCGTCGAGGAGGGGCTGTACCGCAAGGACGCGCCCCTGGTCGAGGTCTACTTCAACTACATGCCGCCCCAGGCCGGCGCGTCGGGGGGCCTGCGGATCCTGCCGGCCGGCACCGGCTGGTCCGACCTGGACCTGATGGTCACGGTGATGCCGGGGCTGGGGAAGGTCGGCCTCGAGTACAACGCCGACGTCCTCGACGACGCGAGCTGCGCCGACCTCGGCCGGGGCCTGCTCGCCCTCGCCGCCGACATCACCGAATCCCCCGACACCCTCGTCGCGATACCGGAGAGCACCGACGTGAGCCCCGAACCCGTACCGGCCGGACAGGTCGCCGTCGCCGCGACCTTCGCCCTCGGCAACCTCCCGGCGATGCTGGCGGTGGCGCTGGAGGACGGCGCCGCCGAGGGCGGCCCCCTCGCCGTCGCCGAGGCGCCCTACCACCAGGTGCTGGCGAGCCTGCACGACCCGGGCAGCGTGCTCGCCGAGCCGGCCACGGTGGCCGGCCTGGTGCTGCTGCGCCCGGGCGACCTGGTCCGCTTCGCCCCGGGCGACGAGCAGTTGCTCGACCAGCTGGCCGAGGAGTACCCGGCCGCGCTGGCCGCCCTCGCCGAGCGGACCCGCAAGCCGCTGGTGGTGGCCTTCCTCCCGGAGCGGTCGCCGGACGAGCGGCTGCGCGGGTGGGAGCGGCAGGTGTCGGAGCGGCTGGCCGACCGGCCGGGCGTCGCCGTGCTGGCCTCGGACCTCTGGCTGGAGGACTTCCCGTCGGACGAGGTCTTCGACGCCCACACCGACCAGCTCGCCCACCTGCCGTTCCAGGAGGAGTTCCAGGCGGTGGTGGCGCTCCAACTGGCCGACCTGGTCGGGACGGTGCGCCGCCGGGCGCCGAAGGTGATCGTGGTCGACGGCGACGAGACGCTGTGGAGCGGCATCGCCGGCGAGGCCGGGCCGGAGAACGTCGACCTGACGGGGGCCCGCGAGCTGCTGGCCCGGCGGCTGCTCCAGTGGCGGGCCGCCGGGGTGCTGCTCGCCCTGGTCTCCAACAACGACGAGGCGACGGTGCACGCCGTCCTCGACCGGCCGGACAGCCTGCTGCGCCGCGAGCACTTCGCCGCGATCTCGGCGGCCTGGGAGCCGAAGTGGACCCGGATCGCGCGGATCGCGGAGGAGCTGCGGCTGGGCCTGGACAGCTTCCTGTTCCTCGACGACAACCCGGTGGAGATCGCCGGGGTGCGCGCCCAGCTGCCCGAGGTGCTCTGCCTCGGCTGCCCGCCCGCGGCCGAACTCGCCGACTTCGTCCACCGGTTGTGGCCGGTGACGCCGATCGCGGCGACGGCCGAGGACGCCGCCCGGGCCGCGTTCTACCAGCAGGAGCAGGTGCGCGACGAGGCCCGCGCCCAGTTGGGCTTCGCCGAGTTCCTGGAGAACCTGAAGCTCGAACTCGACATCGTGCCGGTGTCCGCCGAGAGTGCCGAGCGGACCGTCCAACTCAGCCGCCGCACCAACCAGTTCAACCTCCGGCCGCAGCCGCTGGACGCGGCCGGGCTGGACCGGCTGCGGCAGGACGGCGGCGAGGTCTGGACGGCGACCGCCCGCGACCGCTTCGGCGAGTACGGGCAGATCGGCGTCCTGGCGGTCCGGCCGGACGGGGACGCGCTCGAACTGGTGGCCTGGATGATGAGCTGCCGGGTGCTCGGCCGCGGGGTCGAGGACCGGCTGCTGCAGTGGCTCGCCGACCGGGCGGAGGCCCTCGGGCTGGACGCCGTGCGGCTCGTCGCCGACCACACGCCCCGCAACATCCCGGCCCGGCGCCTGGTCTCCCGCCTCGGTGGCGGCGAGGTCGAGGCACCGCGGCTGGAGACGGTGGTGGCGTTGAACCAACTCCGGGCGTTCCGCTCCTGGGACCTCGGAACCGATATCGCAGCGGAGGTCAGCAATGCCTGAGGCGGGAGGCGGCACCAGCCGCAACCCCAGTGTCAACCGCCGTCCCGAGGAAGAGGTGATCGAGCGGCGACGGCCCGGCCGGGCCCAGGCGTCCGACCTGCTGGCCCGGCTCCGGAAGCCGGCCGCGCCCGCCACCACCGCCCCGGCGGCCCCGGCGGCAGCCGGTGCGGCGGGGGCGCGCGGTGTCGACCAGGTCGCGGCGGACATCGCCGCGCAGGCCGCCCGCTTCCTGCCGGGCGCGGCGACCGGGGTGGAGACCGACCTGTTCGACGCCGGTCTGTCCTCGGTGGACGCGGTCGAGCTGGTCGCCCTGATGGCCCGCGAGCTGGACGTCCGGGTCAGCCTGGACGACCTGTTCGCGGACGCCCGGCCGCGCCGGCTGGCGCAGCGCTGGGCCGCGGCGGCCGGTCTGCCGGTCACCGGGGCCGAGGCCGCCGCCCGGGCGGCGACCGGGACCGCCCTGGCGCTCCGGTCCGGCCTGCTGCCGGCCGACGACCACCGCGCGTCCGCCCCCCAGGCGCACGAGGACATCGCGACGATCCTCGCCGACCTCGCGCTGGCCGACCGGCTGCCGTTCAGCCGCCAGGCCGAGCCGGCCGAGCCGCGCCGCATCCTGCTCACCGGCGCCACCGGCTTCCTCGGCAGCCACCTGCTGCTGGACCTGCTGCGCGCGGGCGACGCCCACGTGGTCTGTCTGGTGCGCGCGGCCGACGACGCGGCCGCCGAGCAGCGCCTCGCCGAGGCCCTGGCCGGCTACGACCAGCCGTGGTCCTTCGAGGTGCGCCGCCGGGTGACCGTTCTCGCGGCCGACATCCGGCAGCCCCGGCTGGGCCTGTCCGAGGAGCGCTGGGCGGAGCTGGCCCGGGACGTCGACTCGATCGTCAACGTCGCCGCCGCCGTCGACTTCCTGCGCGGCTACCCCTCGCTGCGGCAGACCAATGTGCTCGGCCCGCTGCTGCTGGCGGAGCTGGCGATGACCGGACGGCCCAAGCCGCTGCACCACATCTCCTCGGTCGCGGTGTTCAACGAGGTCGGCATCGAGAAGATGGGCGAGGACGACCCGGTCGCGCACATCGACCGGCTGTTCGCGGGCTACGACAAGTCGAAGTGGGCGGCCGAGGCCGTGCTGCGGCGGGCCCGGGAGCACGGCCTGACCGTGACCTTCCTGCGGCCGGGCGCGATCGGCGGCCACACCCGCACCGGCGTCTACAACCCGGCCGACCTCAGCACCGGCCTGATCGGCGCGATCTCCCGGTTCCGGACGGTGCCGGCGTTCAAGTTCCTCAACCTGGCCCCGGTGGACTGGATCAGCCGGACCACGGCCGCGATCGTCTTCGACCCCAAGGCCTGGGGCCAGAACTACAACCTGACCGGCCGGGCGGAGACGCTGCCGGAGCTGGTCAAGGACATGAAGCTGGCCGGGATGAACGTCCGGATCGCCGGCTGGAAGGACTGGCGGGACGACCTGCTGCGCCGGCAGGAGACCGACCCCGTCCCCGAACTCGACTTCCTGGTCCGCATCCTGAGCAGCCCGACCGCCGTCAAGCTGTTCGAGGCGCTGATGTTCGGCCCGGAGGCCGGTTCCGAGCGCACCGAGGCGTTCGTCGCCCGGCACCGCCTGCCGCAGGCCGAACGCTACGGCTCCGAAGCCCAGTTGAAGGCCTTCGAGCGGATGGCGGAGAACGGCGTGGCCCGCCTCCCCAGCCGCGAGGACCCGCCCTACCTGTCCTTCCGCGAGCGGATGAAGGGCCAGGTCGGCCCGGTCGGCGAGGACCGCGACAGCAGCTGCCGGCTGGCGTTCACGCTGTCCATCGCGAGCATGTACCAGGTGATCAGGCACCGCCGGATCGACGTCCGCGGCCAGGTGGTGTGCGAGCGGATCCACCCCGAGCCGCTGACCGTGGTGGAGGGCGAGATCCAGGTCCGCCCCGACGAGGGCGTCCCGCGCCTGCACAGCAACGACCACCCGCTGCTGCGCTACCGGCTGACCCTGGAGGACCGGGACGGCAACCGCTGGTGGCTGGAGGGCTACAAGACGGCGCGCGCCCGGCGCGACTTCTGGAAGCAGACCCGCACGCTGGACATCGCGATCGGCCGCGAGGGCGAACCGGCCGTCCTGGCCGGCGTGGTGAAGGTACCCAGCAGCAGCTTCCTCCCGGACCAGATCGACGGGATCCAGGTCGACCCGCGGCTGTCCTCGCAGGAGCAGCGGCTCGCCAAGCTGGCGTGGCTGTCGTGGTTCTTCCTGCAGATGGGCGCCGGCCTGGCCGAGCCGTCACTGCGGGCCGCCGCCGAGCTGCTGGACCTGCGCCGGGACGCGATCGACCGGGACAAGGACAAGCTGGCACGCAAGATCAGGAAGCTGATGATCCAGAGGGAGCAGAACCGATGACCCTGAGGCCCCTTCACCACCGCCTCGGCGAGCGGGTCGAGGACATCCCCTTCACCGCCTCCGACGGCACCCGGCTCGGCCTGACCCGGGTCGTCCCCGAGGGCGGCGCCGGCGAGCGTCCGGCCGTCCTCGTGCTGCACGGCCTCACCGCCTCGGCCGACATGTTCACCCTGCCGGAGACCCGCAACCTGGTCGACGTGCTGCTGGACGCCGGCTACGAGCCCTGGCTGCTGGACTGGCGCGGCAGCTGCCGCCTGCCGTACAACGAGGGCCGGGTCCGGTACAGCTTCGACGACGTGGCCCTGTACGACATCCCGGAGGCCGTGGCGCTGATCCAGGAGCGGATCGGCGGACGCCAACTGCTCTGCGTCGCCCACTGCATCGGCGCGCTCTGCCTGTCGATGAGCCTGGCGGCCGGCCTGGTCACCGGGCTGGACGGGATCGTCGCGCAGGGTGTGTTCCTGACGCCCAAGCTGTCCTGGAAGACCCGGGCCCGGCTGCACTTCGGCGGCGAGCTGCTGCGCTCGCGCTTCGTCAACATCCCGACCGACTTCAAGAAGGTCGGGCTCTGGTCGAAGCACTCGCTGATCTTCGCGGAGGTCTCGATCGGCGCCGAGTGCAAGGACCCGACCTGCCAGATCCTGCACAACGACTCCTGGGGCGTCGGCGGTTCGCTGTTCGAGCACGACAACCTCGACACCCGGACCCACGACCGGCTCGCCGACCTGTACGGCACCGTGCCGATGTGGATCCTGCCGCACCTGCGCAGCGTCGAACTCGCCCACACCATGCTGCGGTTCAACGACAACGACGGCCGCTACGACGCGCTGCCGAAGAACGCGCTGGACAACGCGGGGAAGATCGAGGCGCCGCTGATGCTGCTGTCCGGCAGCGACAACCGCTTCTGGTTCGACTCCAACAAGATCTGCCACGAGATCCTGACCGCCCGGTACCCGCAGCTGGACGTCCGCTACGTGGAGGTGCCGGGCTACGGCCACCTCGACACGTTCATCGGCCGCAACGCCGCGCTGGACGTGTTCGGCCCGATCGTGGACTTCCTCGACGAGTGCCGGACCGTCAAGGCCGGCCGCTGACCACCGGGGCGGTGGCGTTCCGTCGCGGAGGCGCCACCGCCCCGGTCCCCCGAACCGCCGTTCCACGCCGGCCCCGATGCCTGCCGGCGTGGAACGGCCGTTTTCCGTTGCTGTTCCTTCGACTTCCGCGCACGGAAGCCGGGTAGAGGAGAACGATGACCTCGATGACCTCCGACAAAACGCGGCCGGACCCGGACACCGGGCCGCCCGGCCTGCGCCTGGTGATGCCCGTCATCATGCTCGCCGTCTTCACCGTCCCGCTGTCCGTCTCCGGGACTGCGGTCGCGCTGGGCGACATCGCCGCGGACCTCGGGTCGTCGTCCACCGGCGAGCAGTGGGCCCTGAACGGCTACAACCTGACCTTCGCCTGCGCCACGCTCGTCTGGGGCTCGGTCGCGGACGTCATCGGACGGTGGCGGGCCCTGCTGATCGGCCTGCTGACCTTCGGCGCCGGCTCCGCGCTCAGCGTCCTGGCCTCCGGCTACCTGCTGCTGGACGCCTCCCGGCTGGTCGCGGGGGTCGGCGCGGGCGCCGTCTTCTCGGTCGGCTCGGCGATCATCTCCACCAGCTTCACCGGCGAACGCCGCACCCGGGCCTTCGCCCTGCTGGGCGCCGTCGCGGGCCTGTCGCTGGCCTTCGGTCCGTCGCTGTGCGGCCTGTTCACCCAGGTCGTCGGCTGGCGGCTGGTGTTCGGCTTCCAACTGGTCTGCCTGGTGGTCGCCTGCGCCGCCATGCCGCTGATCCGCCGGGCGACCGCCCACGCGACCCGGCGGGGCGCCCGGATCGACGTGACCGGCGCCGTACTGTTCTGCGGGGCGACCGGCCTGCTCCTCGGCGGCCTGGTGCTCGGCTCCCAGACCGGCTGGCTGTCCCCGCAGTTCCTGCTCTGCACGGCCGCCGGCCTGGCCGGCTACGGGCTGTTCGCCCGGCAGGAGGCCACCGCGTCGTCCCCGCTGCTGAGCCTGCGCACGCTGCGCAACGCCCGGTTCTCCGGGATGACGCTGGTGATCGCGGTGGCGTCGTTCACCTTCACCAACGCGGTCGCCTACATCCCGGTGTTCTTCCAGGGCGCCTACGGCTCCTCGCCCGGCGAGAGCGGCGCCCTACTGATGTTCATGACCATGCCGGTGCTGATCGCCCCGCTGCTGGCCGGCCGGCTGGTCGCGCGTGGCGCCGCCATGGACCGGATCCTCGCCTGGAGCATCGGCCTGCTGGTGGTGGGCCTGGTCCTGGCGGGCGCCGCCGCCCCGCAGGGGCTCGCCTGGATGGCCCTGCCGCTGGTCGTCGTCGGCGCCGGCTTCGGCCTCCAGGCCGGACTGGTCGACGGCGAGGCGCTGGCCCAGGTGCCCGAGCACGAGGCCGGCATGGGCGCGGGCTGGATCAACACCGTCCGCCTCGGCAGCGAGGCGATCGCGGTGTCGATGTTCGGCTCGCTCTTCGCGAGCTTCGTCGGCACCGCGACCCATGCCTCGGGCCGCGGCTTCGCGGCGATCACCATCGGCTCCACCCTGCTGGCCGCGGTGATCGGTGTCCTGGCCGTCCTGCTGCTCCGCCGCGGCGCGGCGCCCGCCGGCCCGACCGCAGCCCCGGCCCCGGCGGACGCACCGGCCCCCTGACCCGGCAGCGGGTCGGGGGCCGGAACACCGGGGCGCCTGGGGCCGGGCGGGTCAGCGGGTCAGCGGGTCAGCGGGTGAGACTGGCGCGGTAGAGGGAGCGGACCAGCCCGGTGTCGACCTCGGGGTGCGGGTCGTTCTCCAGGTTGCCGCTGAGTCCGGCCACGAAGGTGTCGATGTCCCGCTCGGTGTAGCCCTGTTCGGTCAGCGAGGTGCCCAGGCCGGTGCTCGCGAGCAGCGCGTCCACAGCCGTCGCGGCGTCCCGGTGGCCCAGGGTGTCCCCGATGGCGTCGAAGGCCTCGTCCGCGAAGGGGCGGGCGCTGCGCAGCCAGGCGGGGTAGAGCAGGGCCAGACCTCGGCCGTGCGAGAGCGGGTTGCCGGCGACGGCGCCCATGGCCTGCTGGAGGCGGTGCGGCAGGCAGGTGCTGACGGTGGTGACGTTCACCCCGCCCAGCAGGGCGGCCAGGGCCATCGCCTCCCGGGCCTCGGGCGTGGCCGCGCCGCGGGCGAGCCCGGGCAGGTGGTCGCGGACCAGGGCGAGGGCCCGGTGGGAGTACGCCCGGCTGCGCGCGGTCGCGCGCTTGGCGACCGCCCCCTCGACCGCGTGGGCCAGGGCGTCGAAGCCGCTCTCCAGGGCGACGGCGGCGGGCAGCCGGTCGGTGAGGTCCGGGTCGACGAGGGCGATCCTGGGGGCCACGTCCTCGCCGCGGATGCCGGACTTGAAGCCCCGCACCACGTCGGTGACGATGGCGCCCTGGGTGACCTCCGAGCCGCTGCCGGCGGTGGTCGGGACGGCGACGACCGGCAGCGCGCCGGCGGAGCCGGGCAGGGTGCGGCCGATCAGCTCGCGCACGGTGTCGGCGTCGCCGGCCACCGCGACGGCCTTCGCCGCGTCGATGGCGCTGCCGCCGCCGAGGCCGACCACCAGGTCGCAGCCGCTCGCCCGGGCGAGCGCGAGCGCCTCGTCGATCTCGTCCGAGCGGGGGTTGGCGCTGATCCGGTCGAAGACCGTGACGGCGAGGCCGGCGGCGGTGAGCGAGCCGAGCGCCCGGTCCAGGATGCCGGTCCGGCGCATCGCGGTCCGGCCGCAGACCAGCAGGGCGTGGCCGCCCAGCGGGGCGGCGAGCGGGCCGAGCCGGTCGAGCACGCCGCGGCCGAGGACCACCCGGGTGGGGACGGGCAGGTCGTCCAGGTCGACGGTGCCGGGGTGCGGGTCAGTGGTCATCGTGGGCGGCTCCTCGCCGGGGCTGGTACGGGGTCGGGTCGGTGCTCAGGGTCGCTACCCGGTGGGGTCGGTACGGGCGGCGTTGGCGGCGTTGGCGGCGAGTGCCTCGAACACCGCGCAGGTGCCCTCGACCAGGTACTGCAGGGCCGATCCCCCGCCGGTGGAACGCGGCCCGTCCCAGGGCAGTTCGGCCACCGTGTCGCCGCCCAGCAGCAGCGTGCCGCCGGGGGCGTGCGCCCGGGCGGCGAGGACGGCCGCCGCCGCGTGCCGGTTGCCCTCGGCGTGGCGGCCGGGGGTGCCGGCGACCAGGACCCGGCCGGCGCGGCGGAGCAGCTCGATCGCGCCCGGCTGGACCTCGAAGTCGACGATGGCGTGGTCGTCCGGCACGCCCCGGTCGAGCGGCAGGTGCCGGACGGTGCCGTCCGGGCCGGCCGCGACGACGACCCGCGGCAGGTGGATGCCCGCCCCGCCGGTGCGGGCCAGGACCTCGCGCGCCGCCCGGGCGCAGCCCTCGGGGTCGCTGCCCAGCTCGGAGCGGCCGATCCGGTGGCCGGTGACCGCGAGCAGGGTGTTGAGCACGACGCCGCCCGGGATCACCAGGTGGTGGGTGCGGGTGAGGCCGCGCAGGCCGATCAGGGTCTTCTCCGGTTTGACGCCGCCGAGCACCGCGACCGACGGGCCGTCACCGGCGCCCGCGCCGTCACCGGCCCCGGCCACCCAGGGGTCGAGGGCGCGGGCCTCCCCGACCAGGCCGGCCGCGGCCCAGCCGGGCAGGTGGTCGAGCAGGCCGGTGTTGGAGGCGTGCCGCCGGTGCGCCTTGGAGAAGCCGCCGATCGCCACCCGGTCGCCCAGACCGGCCAGGGTGCGGGCGAGTTCGGGGTCGCCGCGCTCCTCGCCCGGGTCGAGGCGGGTGTTGCCGAAGAGCGCGATCGCGCCGGGGCTCAGCTCCCGGGCCCAGGCCCGGGCGCGGGCCGTGCTGTTCTCCGGCAGGTAGCGCACCGGGCGGCCGAGCCGCCGGGAGAGGTAGTCGGCGAGGTAGTCCAGGTGGCGGGCGCTGCCGTCCTTGGCGCTGCCCTGGTGGCTGAGCAGGGCGATCCGCGCGCCGGCGTCCGACAGCCGGGCGAGGTCGGCCAGTTCGACGTCGATCCGGCCGGTGTCGGCGAGCGCGGGACCGGCGTTGAACCCGGCCGAGTAGATCCAGCGCTCGCCGGGCGCCGGGGTGTGGTCGGCGAGCAGCCGCATCGTGGTCACAGGCCGTAGTGCCCGAGGCCGGCGCGCTCGTCGAGGCCGAACATCAGGTTCATGTTCTGGATCGCCGAGCCGGCCGCCCCCTTGACCAGGTTGTCGGTGACCGCGACGACCTTGGCGAAGCCGCGCACCGGGTCGTAGTCCACCCCGATGTGGCAGAAGTTGGAACCGGCCACCGAGGTGAGGCTCGGGTAGACGCCGTACTCCTTGGCGTTGAGCTTGCCCTGCTTGGCGAAGGTGTTGACGCGCACGAAGTGCTCGCCGGCGTAGTGCTCGCGGTAGAGGTCGAGCAGGGCGGCGCGGTCGAGGCCGGCCCGGGCCTCCGCCCGGACCGCGACGCTGGCCTGGATGTAGATGCCGCGGACGAAGTTGCCGTGGGCGGTGGTCATGTCGACGCAGGGCTCGCGGCCGGCCAGCGGGGTGAGGTGGGTCTCCAGCTCGGGGGCGTGCCGGTGGCCCTCCAGGCTGTACGGCAGCATCGAGGCGAAGGCCTCGGCGTGCATGATCTCGGTGCGCGGCTTGTTGCCGGCGCCGGAGCTGCCGTTGACGGCGGCGAGGTGGATCGCGGTGTCCAGGTCGGCGAGCCCGGAGCGCAGCAGCGGGGCGAGGCCGAGCACGGTGGTGATGGCGTAGCAGCCGGGGTTGGCCACCAGCCGGGCCCGGGCCACCCGGTCGCGGTACAGCTCGGTGACGCCGTAGACGGCCTCCGGCAGCAGCTGCGGGCTGGCGTGCTCCTCGCCGTAGACCTCGCGGTAGCGGTCGGCGTCGGGGAACCGGAAGTCGGCGCTGACGTCGATCACCTTGACGCCGCGCTCCAGGAAGTAGGGCGCGGAGCGCATCGCCTCGCCCGAGGGGGTGCAGAAGAACACCACGTCGAGTTCGCCGGCCCGCTCGCGCAGTTGCTCGACGGTGGTGAAGGCGAGTCCGCTGCCGAGCAGGTTGGGGTGGACCCGTTCGAGGTCCTCGCCGCCGCGGGCGGTGGGCAGGACGGTGGCGACGCCGGGGTGGTTCAGCAGCAGGCGGCAGAGTTCGCCGCCCGCGTGCCCGGTGCCGCCGACGATGCCGATGGTGAGCGTCATACGTGTCCTCACGGGGTGATGATGATCTTTCCGGTGGCCGGTTCGCCGGCCGCCATCAGCGCCAGTGCGGCGCCTGCCTCGGCCAGGCCGAAGCGGTGGGTGACCATGGGTCGCGGGTCGATGCTGCCCTCGGCCAGCCAGCCGATGACGGCGTGGAAGTCCTCGGCGGTGGACAGCGAGGAGCCGATCACCCGGACCTCCTTGCCGACCAGGGCGTTGACGGCGACGGCGGGCGGGCGGTCGAAGAAGCTGACCACGACCACGGTGCCGCCGGGCCGCACCGCCCGGACCGCCTCGTCCACCGCGCCCGGGTGGCCGGCGGCCACGAGCACCACGTCGGCCTCCGGTGCGGCCGGGCCCGGAGCGTTCTCGCCGGCCAGCACGTCGAGGTAGCCGTCGGCGCCGAGGGCCTCGGCGCGGCGGCCCTTGTCCGGGCCGAGGTCGGAGCAGACGACGGCGCCGAAGCCGAGCCGTTTGGCGGCGACCAGGCAGCCGAGGCCGATGTTGCCCGCGCCGATGATCCGCACGGCCCGCCCGTCCGCCGGACCGGCCAGGGCGACGGCGTGGTGGGCGATCGACAGCGGCTCGACCAGCGCCCCGAGTTCCGGATCGGTGCCGGCGGGCAGGCGGTACGTCATGGCGGGCCGCAGCGTCACGTACTGCGCGAAGGAGCCGTCCCAGCCGAGGTGGCACAGGTTGGCCTTGGCGGCGCACAGGTTGGTGCGCCCCCGCGCGCACATCGGGCAGTCGCCGCAGTGCGCGTAAGCGGCGGCGCACACCAGCTCGCCCTCCGCGAACCCGTCGGCCGGGGTGACGACGGTGCCGCACAGTTCGTGGCCGAGCACGGTCGGCGCGGTCTTGTACGGATGGGCGCCGCGGTAGGTGGCCAGGTCGGAGCCGCAGATGCCGGTGGCGAGCACCCGGACCAGCAGCTCGCCGGGGGCGACCGGCGGCAGCGGGGTGCGCCGGTGCTCGATCCGGCCGTAGTCGGCCAGAACCGCGCTCTCCATGGTGTCATGACGGGTCGTCAGCACTGGTTGGGCACCTCCTGGCCGGCCAGGGCGGCGGCCACCGAGTCGACCAGGATGCGGCCGATCCGGACCTGCGAGTCCACCGACATCGCGCCGATGTGCGGGGTGATCACCACGTTGTCCAGTTCGTGGAGCCGGTTCGGGCAGCCCTCCTCGGCCACCACGTCGAGCCCGGCGCCGGCGATCCGGCCCTCGGCGAGCGCCTCGTACAGCGCGTCCTCGTCGACGACCAGGCCGCGGGAGACATTGACCAGCAGGGCGGTCGGCTTCATCGCGGCCAGCGCGGCGGCGTCGATCAGGTGGTGCGTCCGCTCGGTCAGCGGGACGGCCAGACAGACCACGTCGGCGGCCGGCAGCAGCGTCTTCAGCGGCGCCAACTCGTAGTCGAGCCGCTCCAGTTCGTGGCGGCGGTCGGCGTCGGGACGGGCCACGTCGACCAGTACCCGCATGCCGAGGGCGCGGCCGAGCGCCGCGATCCTGGAGCCGATCCGGCCGTAGCCGACCAGTCCCAGGGTCTTGCCGCCGAGTTCGACCCCGGAGAGCGCGGCCTTGTTCCAGATCCCGGACCGCACCTGGCGGTCCGCCAGCGCCAGGTGGCGCCCGACCGTGAGCATCAGCCCGAGGGCCAGCTCGGCGACCGCCGGGGCGGAGACGGCGGGGATGTTGAAGACCGTCGCACCGGCCGCCCTGGCCGCCGCGACATCGATGTTGTCGATCCCGGAACCCGCCCGGGCGATCACCTTGAGCCGGCCGGCCGCCGCGATGACGGGGGCGTCCAGGCGCACCCCGCTGCGCAGCACGATCACCTCCTGGTCGCGCACCAGCCGGAGCAGTTCGTCGACGGGCGGGCGCAGCGCCACGGTGACGTCGTACCGCCGGCGCAGCTCGTCCAGCGCCCCCGGGTCGATGGGGTCGAGCACCAGGACGCGGGTGCGCGGCGCCCCGGCCCGCGGCGCCAGCTCGGCCAGCGCCTTCCGGTCGAGCTTGCCGGAGGAGGTGAGCGGCAGCTCCTCCACCGGGTGGAACCGGTTGGGGACCAGCTGCGCGGGCATGGTGGCGCGGGCGTGCCGCCGCAGGGCGGCGACGTCCAGCGCCCCGGGCCCGGCCGGGACGACCAGCGCGGTCAGCAGTTCGTTGCCCGCGGCGTCCCGGACGACCAGCGCGGCCGCGTCGCGGACCTGCGGGGCGGCCCGCAGACCGGCCTCGACCTCGCCGAGTTCGACCCGGTGGCCGCGGAGCTTGACCTGCTGGTCGTTGCGGCCGAGGTAGGCGAGCCCGCCGTCGGGCAGCCGGCGGGCGAGGTCGCCGGTGCGGTACATCCGGCGGCCGTCGAGGGTGCGGAAGCGCTCGGCGGTGAGTTCGGGGCGGTTCAGGTAGCCGGTGGCGACCCCCGACCCGGCCACCCACATCTCGCCGGTCCCGCCGTCCGGGACCGACCGGAGGGCGTCGTCGCGCAGTTCGATCGCCAGATGGGGCAGCGGGCGGCCGATCGGCGAGGCGGTGCCGCCGGCCAGCAGCTCCGGGGTGAGCACCAGGTGGGTGGCGTGCACGGTGATCTCGGTGATGCCGTACATGTTGACCATGACGGGCGCCGGACCGGGTGCGGCGGCCGCGGCGGCGAGGAAGCCGCGCACCACGTCGAGGTCGACGCTCTCGCCGCCGAAGACCACGTACCGCAGCGCGGTCGCCGGGGCGCCCGAGTCGGTGTACTCCCGGGCCAGGTGACGGAAGGCGGACGGGACCTGGTTGAGCACCGTGATCCGCTCGTCCGCCAGCAGCCGCAGGAAGTCCTCCGGGGCCTGCGCCGTGGCGGCGGGCACCGGGACGGCGGTCGCGCCGGTCGCCCAGGCACCCCACAGCTCCCAGACCGAGAAGTCGAAGGAGGCGGAGTGGAAGAGGGTCCAGCGGTCCTCGGTGCCGAGCTCGAACAGCGGCAGGGTGGCCCGCAGCAGTTCCAGGACGTTGCCGTGGGTGACCACGCAGCCCTTGGGCACGCCGGTGGAGCCGGAGGTGTAGATCACGTACGCCGGGTCGTCCGGGCCGGGTTCGGCCCCGGCCGGCCCGGCGGCAGTCCCCGCGACCGGCGCGGCGGGCTCCGCCGCGGCGGCCTCGGGGTCGATCACGGGCAGCGCGTCCAGCCCGCAGGCCGCGGCCCGGTCGGGGTCGCCGACCAGGGCCGCGAGGCCGGCGTCCGCAGCCATGAACCGGAGCCGGTCGGCCGGGTACGACGGGTCGAGCGGCACGTACGCCGCGCCGGACCTCAGGATGCCGAGGATCCAGGCGGGCGCCCGGTGCGAGCGCTCCAGGAGCACGCCCACCAGGTCGCCGCGGCCCAGGCCGGCGGCGGTCAGCCGGGCGGCGAGGGCCCCGGCCCGCCGGTCGAGCTCGGCGTAGCCGAGCTCCTCGCCGCCGCCGGCCACCGCGGCCGCGTCGCCGCGCACGGCGGCGACGCGGGCGAACAGCTCCGGCAGCGACCGGGCGCGGGCCGGCAGGCCGGACAGGCCGGGCTGCTCGGAGCGGTCAGCGGGGTCAGCGGGGTCAGAAAGCTGCATGGTTGCCACCGACCGCCATCACGTCACCCTGGCCGACCGGCTTGTAGTAGTCGGTGGGGTGGACCTGGTCGCCGAAGTCGCCGAACATCCGGCGCAGGCGCGGCGACATCCGGTCCAGCACCTCGGCCGGCTGCTGGAGGTAGTCGTGCGGGCGGTGCCACAGGTGCCCGTAGCGCAGGATGAAGGTCTTGCGCTCCTGGACCTTGTTGGGCGCCACGGCGTGCCACAGCGAGTACGGGAAGATCAGCACGTCGCCCGGCGCGGCCTTGACCTCCAGGGCGTCGTCGGGCAGCACCCCCTGGCGCAGCGGCTCGTCGAGCTCCTCGATGTAGCAGAGCGCCGTCCGGTCGGTCGGCACCTTGCGGTGGCTGCCGGGGACGAGCAGGAAGTTGCCGCTGTCGGACTCCGTGGTGTCGGTGAAGAACACCTGCGCCTTGACCTGCAGGCTCGGGCTGCCGTGGACGAGCCGCAGCTGCTGCAGGTACTCGCCGCCGTCGGTGTGCCAGTACTCCAGCGCCTCGTCCTGGAGCGAGCGGACGAAGATCTCGGTGCCGAGCAGCTGGACGCTGCCGGCGAGCAGCGACATCAGCGGGCCGACCAGCTTCGGGTGGTCGAGGAAGTAGTCCATGCCGGCGGTGCGGGCCACCGCGTCGCGCACCCGGACGGTGTGGGCGCGGTCGGTGAAGCTGGCGTGGTTCCCGATGGTCCGCGCGCCGTCGGCGACCACCTCGTCGATGACGGCGAGGCCGCGCTCCACCTCCTCGGGGTTGAACAGGCCCTTGAGGTGGAGGTAGCCGTTCTGCTCGTAGCTCTCGAACTGCTCGTCGGTGAGCGGCGTCCAGTCGCGTTCGACGGCGGTCTCGACGGTCGACTCGCGGATGGTCGCGATGTGCATGCCGGTGTCGTCCATGGTGTTCTCCTTCGTCGACGGGTTGGTGCGCGCGGGCACGCCGGTCACGGGCGCAGCTCCTCGGCCCACCGGTACAGCCGGGCCTCCACGGCGTCCCACAGGGCCAGCACGTCGGGGGCGGTGTACCAGTCGGTCTTGAACATGACGTTCACGGTGACGCCGTCCTCGTCCTCGTCCCAGAAGGTCGCGATCGCGGCGTCGTGCCAGCCGTTGGAGATCCGCAGCGGCGCGGTCCGCACGCCGGGGATCTCGATCTCGCCGACGCTGCGGCGCATGCCGAGCGGCCGGGCGTTGAAGGTGACGTACGGGACGGTGGCCTGCCGGCCGAGCGCCCGCGGGTCCATCAGGTCGATCAGGGCGGGCCACGGCAGGTCGCTGTCGTCCAGGGTGACCAGGATCCGCTCGCGGAAGTGCCGCAGGTACTCCACCGGGTCGGGGTGCCGGCCGGGCTCGCTGGCCAGCACCGTCTTGCTGGCGAACCAGCCCACGGTGTGGGTGAGTCCGGGCAGCTCCCGGTTGGCGGTGGACAGCGTGGTGGCGACCATCGGGCGGCCCGAGCGCTCGTACAGCGCCCGGTGGAGCGCGGCGTGCATGAGGTTCAGGCCGGTCATCCGCAGCGGGCGGGCCACCGCGGCGAGGTCGCGGCAGAGCCCGCCCGGCAGGCGGCGGACGAAGTCCTCGTTCTCCTCGTACCGGATGCCGGTCGCGCCGCTGAACCCCTCGACCGGCATGGCCGGAATCGCGCCGATGCCGTCCAGCCGGGCGGCCAGCCGGGCGAGCCCGGCGCGCCCGGCCGGCGAGTCCACGGCGAGGTTCTGCCGGCGGACGAACTCCTGGAAGGGCAGCTCGACCGGCGGCAACGGCGGCACCTCCGCGCCCACCTCCTGGCCGTAGAGCACCGCGAGGTCCCGGATCAGGGCGTTCAGCGACCAGCCGTCGCTCACCATGTGCTCGGTGACGAGCGCGAAGTAGGTCTCCTGCGGCGAGCGCGGGAGCACCACCAGCCGGGCGACCGGCCCGTTCACCAGGTCGAAGGGCTCGATCACGGCCTCGCGGACCGCGGCCCGGTCGGCCTCCTCGTCCGCCCCGGCGGGCAGCCGCCGGACGTCCTGCGGCTCGGCGGCGCCGACGTGCCACAGCGCCCGGTCGGTGTCGAAGCCGCTGAGCAGGGCCGGGTGCCGGCGCTGCACGGCGTGCCAGGCGCGGTTCAGCGCGGCCGTGTCGAGCGTGCCGTGCAGGACCAGCGGCAGGGTGCTGTGGTGCGGGTTGAACACGCCCCGCTCGGCGTCCTCCCGGGTCTGGCCGAGCCGGTGCCGGTGGTTCCAGGAGGCCCGCAGGGTCTCACGCATGGTTCAGCTCCCGCTCCCGGACCAGGTCCGTGAGGGCCGGGAGCTCGTCCGGCCCGCCGGTCCGGACCATCGAGGCGCCGTCGTGGGCCCGGCGCCCGCCGTCGGCCCGCAGCGGACGCAGCAGCAGCTGCGCCGGGTCGCAGATCACCTCGACCAGCGCCGGCCCGTCCTCGGCCAGCACGGTGGCGATGTCGGCGTCCAGCGTGCCGGTGTGCCGCAGCGTGCGGTACGGCAGCCGGAACGCGGTGGCGACGGCGGAGAAGTCGAGGGTCTCGGGCTCCTCCAGCTCCGGTCCGCCGACCAGCGCGGCCTGCGACTCGCGGATCGAGGCGTAGCCGCCGTTGTTCAGCACGAACACCTTGATGCCCAGCCCGTACTGGCTGATGGTGGCGAGCTCCTGGATGTTGAGCTCGATCGCGCCGTCACCGACGATCACCAGCACCTGGGCGTCCGGCCGGGCGAAGGCCGCGCCGACCGCCATCGGCACGGCCGCACCCATGTTGAGGAAGGCGGCCGAGGTGATCTCCCGCTGGGAGGCGGTGAACTCCAGGGTCTGGCCGGTGACGTAGTAGGCGCTGCCGGTGTCGACCACGAAGACGTGGCCGGGGCCGGTCTGCGCCTCCAGCCGGTCGACGAACCGGTAGGAGTTGATCGGGCCGTCCGGCCGCTGCTCACCGACGGTGGGATGGGCGGCCTTGAGCGCGGCGCACTCGGCGAGCCAGGCCTCGTGGGCGGGGGCGACGGGTTCGGCCGCCTCCTCCTGGAGCGCCTCGACCAGTCGGCCGACGTCCATACAGACCGGGAAGTCCACCCGGACGCCCTTCTTGGTCAGCTGCGACGGGTCGATGTCGACCGCGACCACGGTGGCGTCCGGGTCGAAGGCGTCCGCGTCCTCGCCGACGAAGGCGGTGGACAGGCTGGAGCCGAGCGAGATCACCAGGTCCGAGCGGCCCATGATCAGCCCCGGGTAGAGCCGGCCGCGGATGCCGCCCTGACCGAAGCAGAACTCCGAGTCGTACGGCAGCAGGTCGGTGCCCAGCCGGGAGGTGACCACGGGGATCCGCAGCTTCTCCACCACGTCCCGGAAGGCCTGCACGGCGTCGGCCTGCCGGACGCCCTGGCCGGCGACGATCAGCGGGCGCTCGGCGGAGCGCAGCATGGTCATCAGCTGCCGGGCGGTCTGCCGGGCGCCGGAGCCGCGCGGTTCGGCGGCGGGCGGCTCGGCCCCCGCCAGGGCGGCCGGGTCGACCTGCGCGGCCTGGACGTCCAGCGGGATGTCCAGCCAGACCGGGCCGGGGCGGCCCTCCAGGGCGTGCCGGACGGCCTCGTCCAGGTGGCGGCGGATGTCGCCGGGGCGCTCCACCACCGCGGAGTACTTGGTCATGCTGCGGGCGCTGTGCACCACGCCGAAGCCCTGGACGCCGAAGGAGCGCACGCCCTCCTCCATGTGCCGGGTCTCGACCTGGCCGGAGACCACCAGCACGGGCACGCCGTCGGCGTACGCGTCGACCAGTCCGGCCAGCGCGTTGACGGCACCCGGGCCGCTGGTCACCAGCGCCACCCCGAGCTCCCCGGTCAGCTTGGCCGCGCCGGTGGCCATCAGCGCCGCCGCGGTCTCGTGCCGGGCGCAGATGGTCACCAGGCCGGGCTGCTGGCTGAAGGCCTGGTCGAGGTGGATGGAGCCGGTGCCGGAGAGGCTGTAACAGGTGTGCACGCCCAGCGCGTGCAGGTAGGCGGCCGTGTAGTCGGCCACACTGACGGTCATGCCAGCCACTGCGCCACCCGCTTCGCCACGCCCTGCGCGGTCAGGCCGAAGTGCTCGTACAGGAACTCGGCCGGGCCGATCGGCGCGTACTCGTTCGGCACGCCGAGCTGCAGCACGGGCACCGGGTGGGTGCGGACGACGGTCTCGGCGACCGCCCCGCCGAGGCCGCCGTTGAGCACGTGGTCCTCCGCGACGACCAGGCGTCCGCTGTGGCGCGCGGCCCGTCCGATCGCCTCCGCGTCGATCGGCTGGACCGAGCCCAGGTGGAGCACGCCGGCCCGGACGCCGTCGGCCGCGAGCAGGTCCGCGGCCTCCACCAGGCGGGTGGTGAGCAGGCCGGTGCCGACCAGGGTGACGTCCTCGCCCTCGCGCAGCTGCACCGAGCCGCCGTAGGAGAAGGTGTGGTCGGCCGGGAACAGCTCCGGCGTGTCGAGCTTGCTGACGATCCGGATGTAGACCGGGCCGTCGTGGGTCATCGCCTCGCGCAGGGCGGCCACGGTGTCGTTCGGGGTGGCCGGCGCCAGGACGGTCATCCGCGGGATCGACCGCATCCAGGCGAGGTCCTCGACGGCGTGGTGGGTGCCGCCGAGCGCGCCGTAGGCGAGGCCGCTGACGAAGCCGCAGAACACCACGTTGGCGTTGGTGTAGGCGGCGTTCTTGATCTGCTCCAGCGCCCGGGCGGTCAGGAAGCAGGAGGCCGAGTAGACGAACGGGCGCAGGCCCGCGTTGGCCAGGCCGATCGACACGCCGACCAGGTTCTGCTCGGCGATGCCGACGTCCACGAAGCGGTCGGGCAGCTCGGACTGGAAGCCGAGCGCCGAGTGGGTCTCGGCCGAGTCGTTGTTGACGATGCAGATCCGCTCGTCGGTGCGCGCCAGTTCGAGCAGGGCCGCCGAGAAGGCGGCGGCGCAGTCAGTCGTCGGTGCCATGCTCAAGCTCCCGGAGTGCCTGGTCGAGAAGGTCGGGGGTCAGTCGGCGGCTGTGCCATTCGAGGTTGCGCTCCATGAAGGAGACGCCCTTGCCCTTGACCGTGGAGGCGATCAGACAGGTCGGCCGGCCCGGCTCCAGCGGCGCGGCGCCGAGGACGCTCAGCAGTTCCTCGACGTCGTGGCCGTCGACGGTGCGCACGGCCCAGCCGAAGGAGCGCCACTTCTCGTCCAGCGGCTCCAGGGCGTTGATGTCCTCGGTGCTGGCGCCCTTCTGGGCGAGGTTGCGGTCGACGATCACGACCAGGTTCTCCAGCCCCCGCGAGGCCGCCAGCATCGCGGCCTCCCAGTTGCTGCCCTCCTGGAGCTCGCCGTCGCCGGTGAGCACGAAGGTCCGGCGGCCGGAGCCCTGGACCCGGGCGGCGAGGGCCGCGCCGACGCCGAGCGAGAGGCCGTGGCCGAGCGAGCCGGTGTTGAACTCGATGCCCGGCACCCGGGTGGAGACCACCGTGCTCAGCCGCGAGTCGGCCGCGCCGTAGGTCGCGAGCTCCTCCTCGGGCAGGATGCCCCGGAGCGCGAGCACGCTGTACATGGCGGCCGAGGCGTGGGCCTTGCTGAGGATGAAGCGGTCCCGGTCCGGGTCGTCCGGGCCGCCGCGCAGCACGCCGAAGTGGAGCGCGCAGAGGATGTCCATGGCGGAGAGGTCCGCCCCGATGTGGCCGGTCCCGGCGGTGCTGACCGTGGTCAGCGCGAGTGCTCGGGCCCGTGCCGCCCGACGGCGCACCAGCGCCACGTCTTGCGACGACAAGTCTTGATCCTTTCGGTGGGTCGGGGTGGTGGGCGAGGTCGTTCCGGCCGTCAGGCCGTGAACTCCTGCCACTGGTCCAGGCGCTGGAGCGCGAAGACGTCCTTGACCCCGGCGATGCTGTCCTCCAGGTGGGCCGAGTGCCCGGTCTCGTAGATCGAGCCGAGGGCGGACCGCAGGGAGGTGATGGTGGCGCGCAGGCCCTGGTTGGCGTAGATGACGGCGGAGACGCCGGCCGCGCGGGCCTCGTCGGCGTGCCAGTCGGGGTAGGTGGTGGGCACCACGACGACCGGCAGCCGGTCGTCCCACTGGTCGAGGAAGGAGAGCACCTCGTCCTTGGTGGCCTGCTTGGAGTGGACCAGGACGGCGTCGGCGCCGGCGTCGGCGTAGACCGCGCAGCGCTTGAGCGCCTCGTCGACGCCCAGCCCGCTGATCATCGCCTCGGTGCGGGCGATGACGAAGAAGTCCTCGCTGCGCTGGGACTTCTTGGCCGTCTCGATCTTGTGGGCGAAGGCGTTCACGTCGAGCAGGCTGTGGTCGGCCGCGGCGAAGCTGTTCATCTTCGGGAAGATCTTGTCCTCCATGCACACGGCGGTGATGCCGGCCTGCTCGTACTCGGCCACCATGTACGCCACGTTCATGCTGTTGCCGAAGCCGGTGTCGCAGTCGGCGACCACCGGGACGGAGAGCGCCTTCTGGATGTGCGCGGCCGCGTCCAGGTACTCGCTCATGCTGAGCAGACTGGCGTCGGGCAGGCAGCGGGCGGCGGAGATCTCGAAGCTGGAGGCCCAGACGGCCTGGAAGCCGACCTGCTCGGCGATGACGCCGCCGAGCGCCGAGTGCGCGCCGGCGATCCGGACGAGCGGGTGGTCCGCGAGGACACTGCGGAACGAGGGGTAGCTGTGGGGGGTGGGACTCACGTGGTGCTCCTACGACTGGGGTGATGGTTCATTTGACGGTTCGTCGGACACGCCGGCCGGCGGGGCGTCCCGGACGAAGGCCCACAGGGCGATCAGGCCGCAGACCACGAACACTCCGGCCAGCAGCAGCCAGCCCGCGGCGCCCATGCCGAGCGGGAGCATGACCACCAGCGCGGGCCCGAAGAACTGCTGGAGTCCCCGGCCGAGCCCGAACACGCCCTGGTACTCGCCCATCCGGCCCTCGGGCGGCAGGGTGAAGGACAGCCCCCAGCCGCCGGCGGACTGGGCGAGTTCGCCCAGGGTCATCAGGACCGTGCCGGCGAACAGCAGGACGACGGCCAGCGAGGTGTCGGCGGCGCCGGATCCGGCGAACAGGCAGCAGGCCAGCGCCATCAGCAGGCCCGCCCGCAGCAGCAGGCGGCCGGAGCCCGACACGGTGTCCGAGCCCTTGCCCGCGGCGACCTGGAGCAGCACCACCAGAACGGTGTTGACCACCGTCAGGGCCGCCACCAGGGCGCCCGGGGCGCTGGTGCGGTTGACGATCCACAGCGGCACGCCCACCGCGAGCACCGGCTGGAACAGCTCCAGGATCCCGGAGAGCGCGGTGGCCAGCAGGAACCGGCGGTCCCGGAAGGCCTCCCAGGAGCGCCCCGCGGTGGCCGGGACCACCTCGGGGCCGTCCGGCCGCAGGCCCAACGCCATGATGGCACACAGCAGTTGGAGCGCCACATTGACCGCGATCACCAGCAGGAAGGCGATCCGCGAATCCGTCGCCAGGGCGGCCCCGGCCAGACCGGCGCCGGCCGTGAAGCCGAGATTGAACAGGCTGCGCATCCTCGCCCGGACACCCGCGGAGCGGGCGGAGCCGAACAGGGCGTGGGTCAGAGCCGCGCGCAGCGGGCTGCCGACAGTCTCACACACCGCGATCGCGCAGGCCACGGCCGTGAACGCGGGCACGCCCTCGACGAAGGCGTAGCCGACGAACAGCACCGCGAGCAGACCGTAGCTGGCCGCCAGCGGCCGGCGCGCACCGAACCGGTCGGCGACCCGCCCGCCGGGGACGGTGGCGAGGAACCCGCACAGTCCGGCCGCCGACATGGCCACCGAGACGCTCTCGGCGGACAGCCCGACGGTCCTGGTGAAGAAGATGGCACTGGAGGTCAGGAAGAGGCCGGTGCCGAGCGACTGGGTGAGCGTGAGCACACCCATGCGGCGCTCGGCCCCGGGCGCCGGGACGAGTTCCTTCAGGAACCCGGCGGCGGCCGAGCCGATGGTAGGCATGAGTCATCCAGGGGGGTGGTTCACGGAGGTGGTCGCGCCGGGGTCGTGTCTTTCGGATCCCGGCGGTCCGATGCGGCGTCAAGGGTCCGCCGCGGCGCCCGCGGACGGCACGCCTCAGACGTGGTCGAGCAGGTCCCGGGCCGTGCGCGTCACGGGCCGGCCGTCGACGACGAACTCGTACGCCAGCAGGGCGACCGCCTGCTCCACCAGCGCGGTCATGCCCCGGTGGTCGGCGGCCGAGCCGCACAGCATGTCGAGCAGGGTGGTGCCGGTCCCGGCGGCCAGCTCGGTGCCGGGCCGTACCGAGAGCCGGTACGAGTCGACCCCGGGCAGTGCCCGGACGGCGGCCTGGCCGTCGACCCGGGTCAGCCGGCCGCCCGCGGTGGGGCCGGGGGTGTAGTACTGGAAGTGCACCCGCTCCGGGCGGGCCGGATTCAGCTCGACATCGCGCCCGAGCGCCAACTCGCCCGCCAGCGCGACGAGATCGAGCCCGAGGGAGCGTGCGGCCAGATCGGTCTGGTCGCCGCCGAGGCGGCCGTTGACCTCGATCAGCCGGGGGCCGGCGGCCGTCAGCTTGATCTCGGTGTGCACCAGACCGTGCGTGACCCCGAGCGCCCGGAGCGCCCGGTCGGCCAGCCCGACCACCTCGGCCTCCGGCCCGGGGGCCAGCTGCGAGGGCCAGAACTGCCCCGACTCCCGGAACGGCGGTGCCAGCGGCAGCTTGCCGGTCACGGCGAAGTGGCGGATCCCGCCGGGGGTGACGGCACTCTCCACCGACACGTAGTCCCCGAACGGCGCGCAGTCCGCGCCCCGCAGGAACTCCTCGACCACCAGGGCCGGTTCGGCGCGCAGGAACTCCTCGACCACGGCGGCGCCGTGCTCCGGATCCGTCACCAGGACGGTGTTGCGGCTCCCCTCCCCGCGGACCGGCTTGACCACGGCGGGCAGGCCCACCTCGGTCAGCGCGGCGTGCCAGCCTTCGGCGTCGGTGAGCAGCGCGCTGCGCACACTGTCCACCCCGGCCTCCCGCAGCCGCCGGCGCTGTGCCGCCTTGTCGGTCAACACCCGTACGGTCTCCGGGGTGTTGAACGGCAGGCCGAGCAGTCCGGCGAGCCGGGCGGTGTCGGCGAGCATCCGTTCGCTGAACGTCAGGATGCCCGCGGCCCCGTACTCGCGCAGCCGGGCGACGACCGCCTCGTCACCCTCGGCCAGCGTGACGACGCCCGCGCAGTTCTCCTCGAACAGCGGGCCGACCTGCCGGGCGTGGTCGGAGTCGGCCAGGGCGACCAGCACCGGAGCCGTTCGCCCCAGGGCGATCACCTCGCGCGGCGAGGCCGAGCCCTGGTCGTGGACGACGACGATGGCCATCGCTCAGGCGCGATCGAAGAGTCGGGGGTCCTCGACGGCCTCGGCGAGCTGTCGGAGGGTGCTGCGGCGCAGCACCGCCGACCGGGGCATGTCCAGACCGGACTCGATGGCCCGGGTGGAAATCGCGAGGGCCAGCAGGGAATCCCCGCCGAGGTCGAAGAAATCGGCGTCCAGGTCGTCGACCGGTGTACCGAGGACTTCTTCCCAAATATTTCTGAGTTTTTCCGTGGTGCTGATGTCGGACATACCAGGCCTCTCCCCATCGGCGTGCATCCGTGAATCGATTATTGGAGCAGGATTGCGGAACTGTCAATTCCGGGAAAACAGTCGGTGAACCGGAGCCGGTGCCGGAATTCCTGCGGGCAGGGCGAATCACGGCACCGCCCCGGAAATGGAATTCCCGGCGGAACCGCCCCCCCTGCGGCCGGTCTCCCGGCGGGATCAGCCGGCGACCGCCGCGACCGCCGTCCGCGCCGCCCCGGCCGGGACCGCCGCACCGGCCGCACCGTCCGCGGTGCGCAGGTACTCGATCAGGTCGGCGATGGAGATCAGCGCCAGGCCGTGCCGGCGGGCGAACTCGCGCAGCTCCGGCAGCCGGGCCATCGCGCCGTCGGCCATCGCGATCTCGCAGATGGCCGCCGCCGGACGCAGGCCGGCCAGACGGCACAGGTCCACCCCGGCCTCGGTGTGGCCGGGGCGCGCCGGCACGCCGCCGTCGACGGCCCGCAGCGGAAAGACGTGGCCCGGGCGCACCAGCTCGGCCGGGCGGGTGCCCGGCTCGGCCAGCAGGCGCAGGGTGAGCGCCCGGTCGGCCGCCGAGATGCCGGTGCTGATGCCGGCCGCGGCGTCGACCGAGACGGTGAAGGCGGTGCGGTGGTGCTCGGTGTTCTCGCGGACCATCTGGTCCAGTTCCAGCCGGTCCAGGTCCGCCCCGGTCATCGGGGCGCAGAGCAGTCCGCGGCATTCGGTCATGGCGAAGGCGACCAGCTCGGTGGTGGCCAGCTCGGCGGCAAAGAGGAGGTCGCCCTCGTTCTCACGGCTCTCGTCGTCGACGACGACGACCGCCCGGCCGGCCGCGATCTCCGCGACCGCGTACTCGACGGAGTCGAACGGCTGCTCGGTGTCACCGGCCGCGTACGAGCTCGCGTCGGCGGTGGTCGTGCCCGTGGTGTGGCCCATCGGAACTCTCCTCGCGCTCGGGGCGCGGACTTCCGGGGCTGATGGAGCCGGGCGTGCAGGGACGGCCTTCGACCGCATTCCGGCGGAAGCGGCCCGCGACCGACGGGCCGACGGGAAATCCCCCCGGCCATCGGAAAAACCTGCTCGCCGCGCACTTCCTCCCTTCCGGACTTTAACCGTCGGTCCAGGAATTTCACCTGGTCAACCGGCCGCTGGCGGCGGACGGGTCGCGGACTGTAACCGCCGGTTCGGAATTTCACCGACCCCGGAGTGCGCAAACGTCTTGAACAACGCTCGTCAACCTCGCACACTTGCCGCGATCTTGACAAGACGTCGGTGAACCGGTGGAGCCGTGGGCTGCATCACACCGTCCGTCGGGGGGTCGGCGCACCCGCCGTTCGGCGGGCATTGCCAATGCCCTCCGAGCGTGCCTAAGATCCGGACCGCCGATGCCTACCCATGAGTAGCGACCCCCGTTCGACCTGCGTCGAACCACGGGGGAAGGGGTCCGAGGGGCAGGCGTGCGGCACTCCGGCGGGGGCCGGAGTCTCGCTGCCCGCGTTCCGGGGGCGGCATTGCGAAACGGGGGCAAGACGTTCATGCACGATCCTTCGAGGGGTCCGAGGCGCTCCGCCGTGTCCGCCGGTGACGAATCCGGCCGAGGCACCGCCGGGCCCGCAACCGGCCTCGGCGCAGCCCTTCCCGCAGCCGGCCGCGCGGCCGAGTCCGACCCCACGGCCGACCCCGAACCACGCCTCGCAGCCGGACCGTTGACGCCCGGGCAGGTCGTCCTGCACCGGGAGATCCTCGACGGACGGGTCTGGCTGAGCTACCCCGTCCGGGTCGTCGCCCACGAACCCGACCTGCTCGCCGTGTACCTGGCCCACGACACCCGGCTCTCCTTCGGCGAGGGCGAGTTCAGCTGGGGCCCGCACGGCTGGAGCACCGTCGCCGACCGCTGGCGCAGCCCCGGCGTCCTGCAGCTGCAGCGCCCCGGCGAGGCCTACGCCGTCTGGGCCTTCCGCGACCCGGCGACCGACGAACTCTCCGGCTGGTACGTCAACTTCCAGGACCCGTACCGGATCACCGCCGAGGGTGTCGACACCCTCGACCACGAACTCGACCTCTGGCTCCCGGCCGACGGCGGCCCGTACCGCTGGAAGGACGTCGAGGCCTTCGAGGAGCGCGCCCGCAGCGGCGGCTTCACCCCCGAACAGGCCGCCGCCGTCCGCGCCGAGGCCGCCGGGCTCGCCGCCCGGATCGACCGCGGCGACACCTGGTGGGCCGAGCGCTGGACGCACTGGCGACCCGCCGCGCAGTGGACCGCTCCCCCTCCCCCGGCCTGAGCCGACCCCCCGCCGTCCGACGGTCCACCCGACCGCCCGGGCCCGTCGGGGCGCCACCCGTGCCCCGACAGCGCGACAGCGCGGCGCCACCGCACCGCGGCAGCCCCCACCGCTGCACCACAGCACCGCAGCACCACAGCACCACGAAAGGAACGACCGATGCGCATAGCCCTGGTGACCTCCCCCGGCTCCGTCGAGATCCGCGAGACCCCGCGCCCCGAGATCGGCGAGGACGACGTGCTCGTCCGGATCGCCGCCTGCGGCCTGTGCACCATGGAGGCCAAGCTCTACACCGGCGCCATGCCCGTCTACCCCGTGGCCGCCGGCCACGAGGTCTCCGGCCGCATCGAGCAGGTCGGTGCGCGCGCCGCCGCGCTGGAGGACGCCCCCGCCGTCGGCGATCTGGTCACCGTGGACCTGCTGACCCGCTGCGGCACCTGCCGCCACTGCCGCTCCGGCAACAGCGCCATCTGCGCGTCGCCGCAGGGCAGCCTGCTGCCGGACGGCAGCATCAGCATGGGCGCCGGGCTCGCCGAGTACGTCCGGGTGCCGGCCGCCCACGCCTGGCCGGTCGGCGACGCCGACCCGCTGCACGCCGCCATGGGCGAGCCGCTGGCCTGCGTCGTGCACTCGTTCCGGCGCGGCTCCTTCCAGCCCGGCGACCGGGTCGCGGTGATCGGCGGCGGCTTCATGGGCCGACTGCACCTGCTGCTCGCCCAGCACCACCAGGCCCGCTCGGTCACCGTGATCGAGACCGACGAGGCCCGCCGCAGCGCCGCCCTGCTGGCCGGCGCCGACCACGCCGTCACGCCCGAGGAGCTCGCCGAACTCCCCAAGGCCGACGTGGTGTTCGTCACCATCGCCTCCCGCGAGGCGATCGCCGCCGGCTTCCGCGCCGCGGCCGACGGCGCCCGGCTGGTCCTCTTCGGCGGCTCCCACGACACCCCCGACGCCGTCCTGCCCGGCTACGAGGTGCACCGCCGCCAGCTCACCGTCACCGGCTCCTACAGCCAGGAGCCCGCCGACTGGCGTGCCGCCGCCGCCCTGCTGCGCGGCGGAGCGCTCGCCGAAGGACTGGCCCCGCTGGTCACCTCGCGCCACGAACTGGCAGACACGGACAAGGCGTTGACCGAGAGCTCCGGTTCGCCGGTCTTCCGGGTCTTCGTCGAGCCCCGCTGACCCCCACCCCCACCCCCTCCTGACACCTCGTCGGGCGCCCTCCAGGCGTCGGACACCCACCCGCACCCGCACCACCAGGAG